>CAIYYE010000037.1 GCA_903930395.1 uncultured beta proteobacterium | reverse complement strand
GTACAGGGGATCACGGATGGCATGCAACTCCTCCAGCTTGGCCAGAGGGTCCGCGACGTGCAGTAGCGGACGATTGCGGTCATGGCGCGTCCGCTCATGGAGCATGGCCGGGGGCACGTGGAGGTAGACCACCCAGCCGGTCTCGTGCAGACGACTGCGGTTTTCCGCATTGAGCACCACACCGCCACCGGTTGCCATGACGATATTGTCGGTCGCGGTGAGTTCGTGAATGGTCTGCACCTCACGCCGCCGAAAACCTTCCTCACCCTCGATTTCGAAGATGGTGGGGATCGGCACACCGGTGCGCTCCACGATTTCGTGATCGGAATCGTAGAATGGCCGAGCCAAACGCTTCGCCAACTGGCGACCGACGGTTGTTTTACCGGCCCCCATGAGCCCAACGAGATAGATGTTGCGACGATTTTCCACGTTCGGATTTTAGCCGACTACCTGCCAAGCACAAAAAAACAGGGCCGGCATCGCCGACCCCGTGAGTTTCAGCTTACTAGCGATCAGTCAAATCGCATCTTGTCCGAAATGACACGCGGCGTGATGAAGATCAGTAATTCGCGACGCTTGCCGGTTTCGTTCTTGTACTTGAACAGCCAGCCCAGGAAGGGGATATCGCCAAGCAGCGGCACTTTATCAACCGTGTTCTGCATGTCGGTGATGAACACACCACCGATCACCACCGTGCCGCCATTTTCAACGACGACGTTGGTTTCCACGACAGAGCTCTTGATCGGCGGATTGAGGAAGCCATTGACGCTGACGGCGCGCGTCCAGTCCGGCTCCTCCTTCTTGACGATGAGGTTCATGCGGACCGTGCCTTCCGGCGTGATCTGCGGCGTTGCCTCGAGCGAGAGCTTGGCCGGCTTGAAGGCGACGGTATAGGTGCCCGCGCCACCGCCGCTACCCGGCTGGTAGCTGATGTAGGGGACTTCAGTACCGTCTTCGATCTTTGCCTTGACGTTATTGGCCGTAATGACGCGCGGGCTGGAGATGATCTTGCCGATGCCGTCTTCTTCGAGTGCCGCAATTTCGAGGTTGAGAATGCGGGTCAGCGAAGAATTGAACAGGGAAAACGCCAGGGCTCCGCCCGTCGTCGGCACCGGCAAATTGACGCCAACCATCGGATTCTGGGTCAAGGTCGCCGGGGTGGTGGTGGTCACGCCAGCGGTCGTCGTCGACGTTCCGGGAGTCATTTTTCCACCGACAAAGTTCATTCCTGAACCCAGGATTTCGCTGGACTTGGAATTGATCAAACCCAGCTTCGTTCCCAGTTCCCGCTTGAAGCTGTCCTGCGCCTCGACGACGCGCGCCTCGATCAGGACCTGCCGTGCCGCCGTATCAATGGCACGGATGAAGGTATGAATTTCCTCAAGCTTGGTCGGAATATCGTTCACAAAAACGATATTCGACTGCGGATCAGCGACTGCACTGCCTCGCTTGCTCAGGATGCGCTGCGTGGACGTAGCGGCACCGGCAGCAGGAGCGGCAGTCGCAGGGCCACCCACCGTGAAGCCGGAGAGCAGGCGTGCCACATCGGCTGCCTTTTGATAGTTCAACTGGAATTGCTCAAGTTTCAAGGGCTCCAGTTCGCTGATCTGCTGCTTGGATTCGAAATCGAGCTTTTCGCGGGTAGCGATTTCGTCACGCGGGGCAATCATGATGATGTTGCCCTTCTTGCGCATATCCAGACCCTTTTGCTGGAAGATGATATCGATCACCTGGTCAGCCGGGACATCCTTGAGAACGAGCGTCGTCGTGCCGGTCACCGTTTCGCTGATCACCGCATTGAGGTTCAGTTCTTCGGCCATCAGGCGGAGCAGCGCACGGACGTCACCATTCTGGTAATTGATGCTGACGCGCGGCCCCTGGTAGCCGACCTTGGCGCCCTGAACCAGTTTGTTCGGGTCTTCGACGATCTGCTTGACCTCGACGATGAACTGGTTGTCGCTCTGATAGGCGTTATGTTCCCAGAGACCCTTGGGGGTAATGATCATGCGAACGTTGTCGCCAAAGGTTTTGGTTTCGACGGACATGACTGGCGTCGCAAAGTCGGTGACGTCCAGTTTGCGGCGCAGGCGTTCCGGCGCCGTCGTCTTCATGAAATCGACGACGAGATTGGGGCCTTGCTGGCGAATGTCGATACCGGTGCCGGTATCGCTCAGGTCG
>CAIYYE010000036.1 GCA_903930395.1 uncultured beta proteobacterium | reverse complement strand
GCATCAAACAGTTCGCCCATGATGCGCCAGAAGGCATTTTGCTGGTTGGCGTAATATTCCTGCGCATCGAGCGAGGCTTTGCCCGGCAGGCTGCCAAGGACAAGCACCCGCGCCGACGGATCGGCCACCGGCGGAAAGCCGTGACTCAGCGCCACTGACAAATGGCGATCAACCGCCCATGACGCGATTCTTGCCGGCCCGCTTGGCCAGATACATGGCCTGGTCGGCGCGGCGAATGGCGTCGGTACCCGACTCTTCCGGCGCCACCTGGGCAACGCCGGCACTGAAGGTAATCAGTATCTTCTCGCTGCCGGCCATGTAGATGGCCTTGGTCAGTTCGCGCTGCAGGCGGGCCATCGCCTCGATGCCATCCTCCAGCAGGGTATCAGGCATCAGGACGACGAATTCCTCACCACCGTAGCGGGCCAGCGTATCGCTCGGCCGCATGCAGCGACGGGTTACGTCGGCCAGATGCACCAGGGCGCGATCGCCGGCATCATGACCGAAACTGTCGTTAAGTTTCTTGAAATTGTCGATATCGAGCAGGCTTATAGAGAGCGGCGTTTCCTTCCGCCGCATGCTCGAAATCTCCCTCTCCATGGCTTCTTCCAGCCCCTTGCGATTGAGGGCATCGGTCAGCGGGTCGTGACGCGCCAGGGCGCTGGCGCTGTCGAGCTCCTGATGCAAATGCGTCAGCTCGGCCTCGGTCACCACCACCTTGTCCTGCAGGGTCTTGAGTTTCTCGCGCGACTGGGCGGTTTCCTGGGCCATTGCCTGGGTCGCTGAAATGACATCGCCGAGCAGCGGCTTGAGGTCCTCGATGGTGTTTGCCTGCGCAATTTCCCGGGCACTGGTTTCAATGCGCCCCTCGAAATCGACGCTGGACTGGTTCATCGCCCCCAAGCTCTCGATGAACTCGGCGAGCATCTGACGCATTTCCTGCTGCGCCTCCACGGCGCGAGACTTGGCGCGACCCTGCTTTTCCATGACATCGCGCAGCCGGCGTTCCATCTCATCGAGGTGACGCAGGGTCAGCGGCGGCGCCACGCTGGCCAGCAGACCGTCGATCTGGCCCTTGAGCCAACTGTCGTCGGTGCTCAGCTCGCCGATATTTTCAATGATCAGATGCAGCAGCTTGAGCAGGGAGTTCTTGATCTCGGCCTGCTCTTCGGCCGCAAAAACCGCCTGACGGGTGAGGCTGGCCAAGGCCGCTTGCACCGGCGCCACATCGGTCAGCGGCGCGCTCAGCATCTGGCGCACTTCACCGGCAACCTCGACGATTCTCGAATCTTCCTCACCGAGCGCCGGCAACACGCATTCGATGAAATACGCGAACTTGCTGGAGAAATCCCCGGGCAGTGCATTTACGCCATTCGCCGCGACCGTCGCCCGGATACCGGTTTCACCGGCCAGCACAAAGGCGCCCAGCGCCTCCTTGAAACCTTGCCAGCTATGCCTGGAAATTGCCGCCGAAAGTTTGCCCAGCGCGTCCTCCTGGGCCTCGTTCCTGGCCGCCAGGACATCCAGCAACTCGCGCAGCTGCCACTCCGGAAACGGTGGCAGGTTGGGCAGATTGGCGATTTCGTTATAACAAGCCTGATAATTGGCCGGCGTCGGGGCCAAGTGATGGGTCGCGAGATACTTGAGCGCCTCGCGAGCAATATCGGATGGGTGTTTCGGTTCGTTCATTGATGCTCAGTATAACTTTGGGTGAAAGAACAAAGCATTAACAGGCGTAGGGATTTAGTTTATCCCATAGCCGCGAGCTTCTGGCAAGACCGTTTATGCCATTCGGCGTACTTTGGCACTCGCAAATCACGGGGGCGCTATCACCGTTGGCGTGTTAACATGCTCGTTTAGCGATTTTGCCCGGCCCGGCCGGCGTTTACCGTACCCATGCGTCTACTTCGTTTGCTCAAGATCGCCTCAGTCGCCAGCCGTTTCGGCCTCGACGAAATGGTGCTCGAACACGAGCCGAGCGGCCGCCTGGTGCGCCTCGCCAATGCCCTGCAATTCTGGCGCGACTTGTCAACGCCGCGCGCCGTCCGTCTGCGCCTCGCGCTCGAATCGCTCGGGCCGATTTTCGTCAAGTTCGGCCAGGTGTTGTCCACCCGCCGCGACCTGATGCCAACGGACATCGCCGACGAACTGGCGAAACTGCAGGATCGCGTCCCGCCATTCCCCTCCGATCTCGCCCTGGCTGAAATCGAAAAGGCTTACGGCCGGCCAGCCAGCCTTGTCTTTGCCGAATTCGACCCGACCCCGATAGCCTCAGCTTCGATCGCCCAGGTCCATTTCGCCAAGTTGCACGCCGAAGATGGCGGCCACGAAGTGGCCGTCAAGGTGCTGCGCCCCAATATGCTCTCGGTCATCGAGCACGATCTGGCACTCATGGACAACCTGGCCATGCTGCTCGAAAAGCTGTGGGTCGACGGCAAACGCCTCAAGCCGCGCGAAGTGGTGGCCGAATTCGCCAAATACCTGCGCGACGAGCTCGACCTCATGCGTGAAGCGGCCAACGCTTCTCAATTGCGGCGCAACTTCGTCGACTCGACATTACTCATCGTTCCCGAAATTTACTGGGATTTCTGCACCTCGACCGTGATGGTCATGGAGCGCATGAAGGGCACGCCGATTTCGCAGATCGACAAGCTGCGCGACGACGGCATCAATCTCTCCAAACTGTCAGCAGCCGGCGTCGAAATCTTCTTCACCCAGGTTTTCCGCGACGGCTTCTTCCACGCCGACAT
>CAIYYE010000035.1 GCA_903930395.1 uncultured beta proteobacterium | reverse complement strand
CCCGACCATTTCCTCGCTCGAGTAGCCGAACCAGCGGGCCATACAGGGATTGACGTACCTGAAGCGCTGATCCTGCAGGATGTAGATACCGACGAGGGCGGCCTCCATCGTCATCTGGAAAATGGCCTCGCGCTCGGTCAATGGAGTCGGCATGCCCACGCCAGCGACGCTCCCGTCGCCCACTCCGGCATCAGCCTGGCCGACTGCCTTCCCCGCGCCCCCTGTGACCATCCAGTTCCCTTGTCCTTGCTCTCATTCAGCGCCCTGTCCGCCAACGCTTCAACAGCAGCGAGTTCGAGACGACAGACACCGAACTCATCGCCATGGCGGCACCTGCCACCACCGGGTTGAGTAGACCCAAAGCGGCGAGCGGAATTCCCATTACATTGTAGATGAAGGCAAAGAAAAGATTTTGCCGAATTTTCCCCAAGGTGGCCGCCGATAGGTCGATTGCGTCGACAACACTCATCAGGTCGCCACGAATCAGGGTCAGATCCGCCGCCTCGACGGCCGCATCGGAGCCGGCCCCGATGGCGAAACTGACATCGGCCGCGGCCAGCGCCGGCGCATCGTTGATGCCATCGCCGACCATGGCCACCAGTCCGCCCGCCGACTTCAGTTCATTGATCGCTGCCGCCTTGTCGCCCGGCAGGATGCCGGCCCGGAACTCGGCGATGCCGGCCTCGGCGGCTATCGCCGCTGCCGTTGACGCATTGTCACCGGTCAGCATGACCACCCGGATACCGCGCTCGCGCAGGCGCTCGACAGCGGCCCGCGAAGTCGGCCGGAGGGCGTCGGCAATGGCCAGCAAGGCCAGCATCGTCTCGCCTTCGACCAGCGCCACGACCGTCTTGCCGGTCCGCTGCAGATCGACGACGGCGGCTTCCGCGGCCAGACCCAACCAGGCCGGCGAACCGAGGCGCAGCATCCGGCCGGCCACTTCGCCTTCGACGCCATGGCCGGCAAGCGCCCTGAAATTGTCGACTTTCCCGGCGAGCACCGGGCCACTCGCCGCGATGACAGCCCTCGCCAGCGGATGTTCCGAATTCTGCTCGAGCGCTGCCGCAAGGCTGAGCGCCTCGTCGCGGGAGAGGCCATAAGGCAGTACATCGGTGACTTGAGGCATCCCGCTGGTCAGCGTCCCGGTCTTGTCGAGGGCTAGCACCGTGATCTTCTCGGCCCGTTCCAGCGCCTCGGCATTCTTGACGAGGATGCCGGCCCGCGCCCCCTGCCCGGTTCCGACCATGATCGCGGTCGGCGTCGCCAGGCCCAGGGCACACGGACAGGCAATGACGAGCACGGCGACTGCATTGACCAGCGCCTCGGCGAACTGCCCGGCAAACCACCACCAGCCGAAAAAGGTGAACAGGGCAATGACACACACCGTCGGCACGAAAATCGCCGAAATCCGGTCGGCCAGCCGTTGCACCGGGGCCTTCGAGCCCTGCGCCTCGCCGACCATGCGGATGATGCCGGCGAGCAGCGTATGTTCGCCGACGCCGGTCGCCCGGCAGCGCATCGCGCCCTGGCCGTTGGCCGTCGCGGCAAAGACCTTGTCGCCGGCCCGCTTGCCCACCGGCATGCTTTCGCCGGTCAGCATCGCCTCATTGACGCTCGATTCGCCATCAATGAGCTCGCCATCGACCGGCACACTTTCGCCCGGTCGAACGAGAAATACATCGCCCGGCATCAAGCTGTCGACCGGCATGTCGACCCACTGACCATCGCGCTCGACGCGCGCCGTCTTCGGCTGCAGGCGAATCAGCGACTCGATGGCCTCGGACGTCCGCGCCTTGGCCCGCGCTTCGAGCAATTTGCCGAGCAGGACCAGGGTGATGACGGCGGCGCCGCTTTCAAAATAGACATGCTGATCCAGCGCAAACAGCGTGACCACGGCCGAAAAAGCCCAGGCCATGCTGGTGCCGAGGGCGACCAGGACATCCATATTGGCCCCACCGCCGCGCAGGGACTTGTAAGCGCCATCGTAGAACCGCCAGCCAATCCAGAACTGCACCGGGGTCGCCAGCGCGAGTTGCAGCCAGCGCGGCAATTCGTTCATGTGGCCGTGTTCGCCGAGCATGAAGAACATCTGCCCGACCAGGGGCAGGCTCAGCGCCACGGATATCCAGAAGCGCCGGATTTCGCTTTGATAGATACGGAGCTTCGCCGCCTTTTCACGCTCGCGCGTCTGGCCGTCAACCAGCGCAGCTGTGAAGCCGGCCTTGGCGACGGCGGCGAGCACGGCGGCCTCATCGGCCGTCGCCGACAGACGGACACGGGCCCGTTCGGCCGCCAGATTGACGTTGGCCTGCATGCCAGCCTGCCGATTGAGCACCTTCTCAAGGCGGGCCGAACAGGCAGCGCAGGTCATGCCACCGATGGCAAACTCGACCACCCGGCCTGTGTCGGATTCGCTCATTTGACGAGCAGGACCGGACACGACGCCAGATGCAGGACGCGGCTGGCCACCGAGCCCATGACCAGTCCGGCCATACCACCCCGCCCGTGCGATCCCATGGCGACCAGGTCACAGCCAAACTCATCCGCCATCGTGGCGATCACCTCGGCCGGCTGGCCGACGTGAATATGCGTCGTATGAAAGCGCCCGGCGGCATCGAGCTTCTTCTGCGCTGCGAGCAAATGCGCCTGGCCCTCTTCGAGATAGTAGGCGTGCAGCGTTTCCTTGCCGACATGGGCCTGCACCCGCCCGATGGGAATCGGCGCCTGGACATGCAGCAGGTGAATTTCCGGCACGTCGCGGAACCAGCCGACGTGCGCGATCAGGTGATCAACCGCACGCAGGGAGCAATCTGAACCATCGACCGGCAAAAGGATTTTCATGATTTCTTCCTTCTCAGAGCCAGCCCGCAAGTCGCATCAGGCCGACGAATCCGTATAGGCCAAAGCCTAGCACCAAGAGGCCCGACAAGGTACGAACGAACGGCCGGCGAACAAATTCGTTCAAGCGGGCCAGTACCATGCCGGCCAGCAACAGATTGGGCAGGGTGCCCAGACCGAAAGCCAGCATCATCAGGCCGCCACGCGTCGCAGAGCCGGCCGTCAAGGCGCTGGCCAGGGCGCTATAGACCAGACCGCAAGGCAGCCAGCCCCACAGCAGGCCGAGCGGAAAAGCCTGGGCCACCGAGCGTGCCGGGAGAAAGCGCCGGGTCAGCGGCTGGACATGGCGCCACAGTGATTGCCCGAGGCGCTCGGTAAAGGCCAGGGCGCGGGTGACGCCAAGCAGATAGAGGCCGAGCGCGACGAGCATCAGGTTGGCGAGGAAATACAGCAGCATCCGGGCGGGAATCTGCCCTTCCAGCCCCATGCTGGCGGCACCCAGCGCGCCGGCGATGGCGCCGGCTGCCGCATAGGACAGGATGCGCCCGCCGTTATAGGCAAGGTGCATGGACCAGCGTGCCGTAACGCCCATCGACAGGGCACCGACGATGCCGCCGCACATGCCGACGCAATGGGTGCCGCCAAGCAGGCCGACGAGGAATAAGGCGAGATAGCCGGTATCAGGCATCGTGCAAGCCGGTGGTCAGCGAAGCCGGCAGTTTAGCCTGCCGACCCGCTACCGCACACGCCGCTTAGATAACCTTCGAGTAAGTCGCGCGCTGGCGACCGGCCCGCAGATAGCGGTCGAAGACCATGGAAATGATGCGCACGAGCAGACGTCCTGGCGGCAGCACGGTGATCCATTCGCGTTCGATCTTGATCAGACCGGCCCGCTCCATCTCGCGCATATCCTCCAGCTCGGCTTCGAAATACTTGCGGAAGTCGATGAGATGGGCGCTTTCAATGCTTTCGATGGACAGCTCGAAATGACACATCAGGGCCTGGATGATGGAACGGCGCAGGATGTCGTCGGCGGTCAGCTCGATGCCGCGAAAAATCGGCAGGCTGCCGGTATCGATGGCATCGTAGTACTCGTCGGCGGTCTTGACGTTCTGGTAATAGCTCGGCCCGACCTTGCTGATCGACGAAATGCCGAAGGACAGCATGTCGCAGTCGGCATAGGTCGAATAGCCCTGGAAATTGCGGTGCAGACGACCCTGACGCTGGGCCACGGCGAGTTCGTCATCGGGCTTGGCGAAGTGGTCCATGCCGATGAAGACATAACCGTTGTCAGTCAGCTTCTTGATCGCCAGCGCCAGAATCTGCAGCTTGGTATCGGCCGACGGCAGGTCGGCTTCGTTGATCCGGCGCTGCGGCTTGAACATGCTCGGCATGTGCGCGTAGTTGTAGATCGACAGACGATCCGGGTCCATCGCCAGAACACGTTCGATGGTCCGGTTGAAGCCCATCACGGTCTGGTGCGGCAAGCCGTAGATCAGGTCAACCGACACCGACTTGAAGCCATTGGCCCGCGCATCGCGGATCACGCTGTAGGTTTCTTCCTCGCTCTGGACACGATTGACCGCGACCTGGACGCGCTCGTCGAAATCCTGGACGCCGACGCTCATGCGATTGAAACCGAGTTCGCCAAGCAGGGCGACAGTTGCCGTATCGACCTTGCGCGGGTCAACTTCGATGGAATATTCGCCGCCTTCAAGCAGCTTGAAGTGCTTGCGCGTCTCGCCCATCAACTGGCGCATTTCGTCATGTGACAGGAAGGTCGGCGTACCGCCACCCCAATGTAGCTGGATGACCTCGTGCTCGCCATCGCGGCCTTCGAGCGCCGCCGCCTGCATATCCAGCTCCTTGGCCAGATATTTCAGGTACTTGCCGCTGCGCCCGTGATCCTTGGTGATGATCTTGTTACAGGCGCAGTAGTAGCAAATAGTGTTACAGAAAGGTATGTGGAAGTATAATGAGAGCGGACGACTGATTCCGCCGATGTTGCGTTTGCCCAGCCACAGCTTGGCCGCCTCGGCATCGAAGGCTTCAACAAAGCGGTCGGCCGTCGGATAGGACGTATAACGTGGGCCGTTGACGTCGAAGCGGCGAATGATCTGAGGATCGAAGACGAGGTTTTCAGTTGCGAAATTCATTGGGCCAGCCACAAAAAGTAGGTCTGATTATGTTCGGAAGGTTCGAATTTATGGTTGACATGGATCAAGCGAACGCAGGTTGCGAATGCCTCAAACACACCCGTTAAATCAAGAAGTCACGCTGTCGGTCATCAAGACGGCATGCTCCAATTGTAACCTGCGCGAGCTCTGCCTGCCCCTGGGCCTCACGCTGGAGGAACTGGAACAACTGGACAACATGGTGTCGACCCGACGCCGGATCAAGCGTGGCGACCATCTTTACCGCGCCGGTGAAGCCTTCGACGCCATCTATGCGATTCGCAGCGGCTTCTTCAAGACCGACGTGCTGCTCGAGGATGGCCGCGACCAGGTGACGGGCTTCCAGATGGCCGGCGAACTGCTCGGCCTCGACGGCATCAGCACCGAACACCATACCTGCAACGCCATTGCGCTCGAAGACAGCGAGATCTGTGCGATCCCGTTCTCGCGCCTGGAAGTCCTGTCGCGGGAAATCCACACCCTGCAACACCACTTTCACAAGGTCATGAGCCGCGAAATCGTTCGCGACCACGGCGTCATGATGCTGCTCGGCACCATGCGCGCCGAAGAACGCCTCGCCGCCTTCCTGCTCAACCTGTCGCAACGCTTTACAGCCCGCGGCTTCTCACACGCCGAGTTCTACCTGCGCATGACGCGCGAGGAGATCGGCAGCTATCTGGGCCTCAAACTTGAAACAGTGTCACGCGCTTTCTCCCGCTTCCAGGAAGAAGGCCACATTGCCGTCCAGCAAAAGCACATCCGCATCCTCAACGTGAACGGGCTCAAGGCCCTCATGCATCACCGGGCGGTCTGAGCCGGCACAAAAAAATGGGGCACTCCGGAAGAGTGCCCCAAACAGATGCATTGAAGACATCTGACGCAAGTTTCTTGCGCCCGGAAGACGCGGATTAAACCAGGCCTTCCGGACAAATCGATTGCTTAGAACGAGTGCTTCATGCCCATCGCCAGGCCATTGACGCCAACGCTGGCACCGATGCCGTAGCCGATGGTGTAGCCCGCAGCACTATCGTTCTTGATATGTGCGTAGTCGGCATACAGCTCGGTCCGCTTGGACAAGGCATAGCGCGCGCCAACGCCCAGCTTCCAGGCATCGGCGTTAGCCACGGTGCGGTCCTTGACCTGACCGAACATGCCGAGCACGGAGAACTTGCCGAGCGGCACGGTGGCGCCGACGAACCAGTTGCGACGATCGTATTTCTGACCAGCCGGCACGCCGATGAGAGGGCCCACAGCGTTGCCGCCGATGAACGAGTTCACATCGCCCTTGATGACGTCGTAGACGCCGCTCAGCTTGACTGCGCCGAAGTCATAGGAAGCGCCGGCGGT
>CAIYYE010000034.1 GCA_903930395.1 uncultured beta proteobacterium | reverse complement strand
GGTCTTTGTCGCGCCCAACGACAAGGAATCCTTGCTCATGCAAAAACTGATCGACGGCGCCGCGCCCGTACTCAGTTTGCCCGGCGAACTCCAGAGCACGACGGGTCTTCTGGCCTGGCGCACCTATGCCGACCTTGAGCGTAAATACCTCGAAAGCAAGCGTGCCTTGATCAAAAAGCTGGGCAAAGAGGGGGCACGCCCGACCATGGCCGATATCTGGGATGGCGATGGCAGCAATCCGAATGCCGCCCTGACTGTCTTCCGCCACTTCGACAGCGCTTCTGTCGAACGCGGCCTGCTCGGTGATCGGCCACAAACCGCATTTCTCATGGGTTACCCCCTTCTTGAGCGCATGCATTACCTGCTAACCGCCGGTTTTGACGTATTTGGCAATGTAGGTCACCAGCTTGTCACCAGGCTCTACATGGATTTCCTGCGCATGGAGAGCGAGCTGAATTTTCTCGTTTTCCTGCCACTCAAGGATCGTCAGGCTGTCCTCGATCATTGGTACCGCAAACGCAGCGAGCCACACAATCGCTATTTTGCCGATGCCACAGCCCACTTCCCGGAGGAATCCGGTATCCGCTTCGTCAGCAAGAATCCGCTCGGCGAACTCTATGACAAAATCAATCATCGCGTTGCGCCGGTACGGGAGTCGTACTCCGAACTGAACTCAAGCGGCCTCGGCGCCTCTGCAATCAGCGCCTTGCAGCAATTGAACGCAATTTCGGGGATCGCCGCGTCATTGATGCCCGAAGCCAGTCTGCTCTATGTCACTCCGGGCACAGGCAAGCCGGCAGTCATTTCTCTGGTCCGCGACAGCGCCCACACCAACGTCGCCGAGTTGTTCGACGAGGAATCCCGGCGCCTGCCCAGCGAAGACAGGCTGATCGCCCTGAATGGTGTCATTGGTGCCTATCCAAACGCGTTCTTCGTGCTTGATGACCAAAACCTGGCGAGTTTTGCCAAGGCCGCAGGTCAGTTGCAATCTCCGGCAGATTTCACGGCACTGGTTGACCGCTTTGGCGTGCGCCGGTCCGATCCGCGCTTCTGGCCGACCAGCGACGCGATTCATAGTCGTTGGCGGGCCGACCGGCCAGTCGATTTCGGTGCCCTCGATCTTAGTCGGATAGAGAACAATTGACCCAGTGCAGGTGACAGCCCTACGCCGTCACCTGCCGCCCGCCACCTTGGCATCAGCGGAAGATGCTGCACCAGGATCAGGGTCGGCAATTCCGATAGTCAGGGTGTATCCGGCCCGCTCATTGCGACGCGCTGCATTCCGATACAGATAGACGCGGATTCTGTATTCACCATCGGACGGAAGCACCCCAGCCCAGACATCACCCTCGGTCGAACCAACGAACATGGCATCCCAGGTCGAACCCGGCGGCATCACGTTGAAATACGCGCTCCGATTACTGCTGCTGAACGTGACACTCATGGTCTGTCCGGCCCGCGCAGGCAAGCTGTAGTCAACAGTCTGGCGCCCTCTCAACGCCGCCTTGATGGTTATGCTGCTTTCGCCCTCCTTGAAGCGTACCGGCCTGGTCTGGATGTCAGATGCTGAAGCAGGAATACTCAAAAGAAGGCCAAGGACACTCAACAAACCTGCCATGGACAAACGGTTCATCGCGCTCCCCCTTACCAGATGGTGATTCGCTTCTCGGGGGCTCGCCACATCGCATCACCCGATCGGGTGCCAAAGGCCTTGTGGAAGGCATCAAGATGCAGCAACGGGGCAACGGCACGCACCGAAGCGTTAGCGTGGTAATCGACCGACACAAGATAGCGCAAGCGCTCTGAGCGCCCCTTGTAGGCCCACATCTGCGACCAAGCGACGAAACAGCGCTGGTCGCTGTTCAGGCCGTCGATTTCAGGAAGCGGATTTTTGGCCAGATGGCGCTTCAGTGCGGCATGCGCCAGGGTAATTCCACCCAGATCCGCCGTGTTCTCGGTCAGCGTCTGCCGGCCATTGTGCATCAGGCCCGGCAGAATCTCGAACTGGCTGTACTGATCCACCAGCACCTCTGTTCGTTTCGTGAATTTCGCCGTAGCCGATGGCGTCCACCAGTCACGCAGATTGCCGGCCGGCCCGTACTGGCGGCCCATGCTGTCGAAACCATGCGTCAGTTCGTGGCCGATCACGGCACCGATGGTGCAGAAATTTACAGCCGCATCGGCACCGGGTACATAGAAAGGCGGCTGGACGATGGCCGCCGTGATATCGACGTTGTTACCCAGCGGACTGTAGCCAGCGTTGACGGCGATCGGCGTCGTCTTCGTGGGCACGGCGAAGCGTTCGACCACCACGGGTTTGCCTGTCCGGGCGAGTTCGCGCGTCTGCAGGAAGCGGGCTATGCGTCGAACGTTGCCGAAATAATCGTCAGGCCGGATCTCGACGCTACTGAAATCGATCCATTGCTCGGGATAGCCGACCGCCACCTCCAGCTTGCCCAGCTTTTCCTGGGCAGCCTTGCGGGTCGGCTCGTCGAGCCATGCATTATTACGCAGGCGAAGGGCAAATTCGTCCTTGATGTGGCCGACCATCTGCGTGATATCGCGACGGGTCGATTCCGGGAAATAGGCCTTGACGTAAAGCTGCGACAGCGGATGGAAAAGGATGGCCCCGATAGCCTTGGTTACTTCCTGTTCGCGCGGCTCGGACACCTTCAGTCCCTGACGCAGGCGGCTGAACTCCTGGTCAAGCGCATACCAGGGCTGCCCAAGTGTCGAGGTCCGGGCCGACAGCACGTGCCAGCGCAGCAGCGTACGCAGTTCACTGGCCGGACGCTGTGCCAGTATCCTCTGGGTCGCGCGCATGCCTGCCAGGTCCGGCACGATAACTGTCTCGGGAGGAGTCACACCAAGTCCGCCCAGGAAAGCCTTGAGGTCGATGGCGGGTATCAGCGCCTGCGCCTCCATCAGTCCAAGCTTGTTGTAGGTGAGCGCGGGATCGTAGCGCTGCAGTTGAGTCAGCTCCGCGGCGGCCAGTTCGCTTTCGATGGCGAGCACCACGCGGGCATTGGCGCTTGCCCGATCAGGTGAATCGCCCAGTGTCTGGAACATCCTGCTGATGAAATCGACGTACAGGTCGCGAATGCGCTGGCCGTCCGGCTTGGCGTACTCGTCCTGGGTCAGGGCGCGCATGCCGGTTCCCAGATAGAGCACGGTCATCGTGCTTTGCTTTGGATCGGGGCCAGCAGAGGCGTTGATCAGCGGGGAAACGCTGTAACCCAGCTGGTGTTGGGCGGCGAGCTTGCCGAAAGCCTTGGCGCCATCGAGCTCGTCAATCAGCCTGAAGTCTTCGTCCAGTGGCTTCAGTCCCAGCGCATCAAGGCGTTGCGTGTCCATCGCCGCCCGGTAGAAATCGCCTATCTGCTGCTGCAGGCGATCACGTTTGTCGGCAGGTGCCTCGGCCGCCTGGCGGATGAGCCTGAGCAACTGGTCGTTCAGATTGTGCGCCAACAGCGAAAACCCACCAACATCGGGATCAGCCGAAGGAATTTCGGTTTTCCGGAGCCAGCTTCCAGCGGCATAACGGTAAAAATCCTGCCGGGGATCAATGCTGCGATCCATGTTCGATGGCGAATAGCCGAGGGCTGGTACGTCGCTCGGAAATGAGCCGGCAACTGCGGCTTGCCCGGTGATGGCCAGAATGGTCAGGGCGGCGGCTAGCTTGTTCGGAAGCATGGTGTTCTCTATCCCTTCATTTTGCTCGCAGATTATTCGCCTGGCTTTGCAGGTGCCTGGTACCACTTTGCTTCCGGAACGATTTTGGGCAGTTCCGGATCACGGAAATAGTGCGGAGACATGATCTGCACCTCGTGGCGGTTGAACGCGTCCTGGATCGCGGAATGCAGGTTGCTGGCTACACGGGCCCGCGTGCCGGGTACTTCACTGTCGACATAAACCACCAGTTTGTAGGCGACATAAAAATCTGACAGTGCCGTCTGCACGACAAAGGGAGGCGGTTCGGCGAGAATTTCGGGGATCTGCGTCGCGGCTTCCAGCAACAGGGCATGCACTTGCCGCCAGGGGGTGTCGTAGCCAATGGTGATCGAAGTATCAAAAATGAAACCCTTGCCTTTGGTAGCGCGCGAGAAATTGCGGGTCACGTTAGCCAGTACCAGTGCATTCGGCAATGCAATCTCCTCCCCCATGCCGGTGCGCAGGCGGGTGACGAACGGGCCCAGATCGGTCACCGTGCCCTCGTAATCCTGAATGCGCACATATTCGCCCACCAACAAGGCGTGCGTGTACACGAGCATGACGCCACTGGCAACCTGCCCGATAAGCCCGGACGCGCCAATCGAGACCATCAGACCAAGGATCACCGACAGACCCTTGAAGGCCTCGGTATGCGCGCCAGGCAAGTAGGGATAAGCCATGGCGACGGCGAACAACCACACGGAGGCATTGACGATCCGCCGTGTTGCGGGCGCGGTATGGGCATTGAGGACACCGACTGCGGTCGGCGATGTGGCAACGAATGCGAAAATTTCCGTTGAGACACGCGTCACCACCCACGCAGCCAGGAAAATGAGTACAGCAATGAAAAGACCCGGCAAGGAACCGGTCACCCCATGGAGTACCTGCATCAGCAATTCGTTGATCGATTGCGAGAGGTCTTCGCTGGCTGGGCGAGTCAGGACAAACTGACCCATGCTGTAAGTCAGAAACAGGAACAAGGCAAACAGACTCAGCAGCCATGCCGTGAGCACGGACGCCCGTTTGGCGACGGTGGGGATGAGTATTTCGATCCGCGAGCCAAAATGGCCGCCCGGAATTGCCTTCAGGCGTTCTCCAACCTGCCGGGCCACCCTCGCCTCAATCCAGCGCACGCCCTTGAAGACCAACGTAAGGACAAGCATCAACAGGAATGCGGCGACGACGACCTTGAACAGCGCGCCAAAATTCACGTGGGGATCACGGCGCTCGCGCATCTCGGCCCAAGCCTTGTTGAGGACACGGGACGCCTGATTGGCCAGATCTTCCGGAGTTTCGCCAGCCAGTTCGCGGGCATCACCGGGCAGCACATAGAACATCGGTTTGCCGTCGAGTTCCACCAGGATGCCTTGCGGCGTCGACTTCACCGATGTCCAGCCTTCACCGGTTTCTTCAATAGCCCGTTCGATTCTTTGCTTCGCCCCGGTTGCCCTGTCGGCTGCAGAAAATGCCCCCAACGAACTCCGGAAGATATGGATCGTTCGATTACCGATGACCAGCGGCGCTTCGGCAACCGCATCGACTGCACGCGCCTGACCAGGCAACAAGGAAGCGGAAATAACCAACAACAGGAAAAACGTACTTGCCAGACCGGATATTGTGCGGCCGAGATATCCGAGAGAGTCGATCATGTGGTGCATTGGGTTCTCCAACAGTCCTGTCCGGATTTTACGCTACCGCTTGGTCATACAATCACTGCTTGGCACTCGCTTGAGTCGGTTACAGCTGTAGCAACAGGTACAATGACCAATTTACAGTTTTCTTGGGTGTTTTCATGAATACCGACACAAATTATGCAGACAACCCCCTGCATGGTATTAGTTTGAAGCAATTATTAACCGAAATTGTTAATCATTATGGCTTTGAACTTTTATATGCCTATCTGAATATCAACTGCTTCAATAAAAACCCGAGCATTGATTCCAGCGTAAAGTTTCTCAAAAAGACGGATTGGGCGCGCGAGAAGGTTGAAGGTTTTTATTTGTATAAATTCAAAAGCCTGCCCCGGGCATCTGCAGAGCAATTTGAATTGCCGCCCAGGGATCGCATCATTCCGCCGGGCCAGATACCGGGCAAGCCGGCTGAATTGAGTCTGGAAGATGCCGAGCGGCTATCCGAAAAGCGAGCCAGAAAAGCGGCCCAGCATGATACGGAAAAAAGCCAGCGCGCCAGTACTGACAAAAAGGTCGTTAGCCACTCGCGGAGCACCATTCAGGGCGATTCCGACCCCTGGGCGAAGTGGCGAAAATAAATCCGGTTCCAGCGTAATTGACGGCGGGTAAGTGGGCGAATTCCCGCTATTTCCGGATCGGCTGATTGCGCCCCGAAAACTCGTCGCTCAGGCGCATGGCGCCCTCGCTGAACTGGCCGGCCGGATTGCGTGAACAATAGCGATTGATCTGCGCCTCGACCGTGCCGCTTGAAATGCTCGAAAGCTGCTGGTTCGGCAAGGCATAGTTGTGCCCGGTCAGAAAGCCGCGCACCCAGACGATGTACGCGGCTCGCCGTTCCGGGTCGTCTTTCGACTTGTTCCAGGCGGTGCAGGACATGTCGTCGAAACCGAGCAGATTGAGCGGCGCCGCGACGACGCCGGCATTCATCAGGCTGGCACTGGCCAGCAGGATCAGGAAGGACAGTGATCGTTTGTTCATACGGCGAGTATATGTCCGACCGTGCGCACGGCGATACCGATACAGGCACCGAGTGCTGCCGGCTTCCATACTGCGGCGATGCGCGGCCCGGCTGAAATGAGCACGGCGACGCCCGGCAGGTCGAAGGGCGAGATGAGGAATCCGGCGCTGGCGTTGAGCAGTTCGGCGCTGATCTGGCCGGCTTTGCGCATCTCGTCCATGACCCCCATCATCGCCGTGCCACCGGCAATGTACTTGGTCAGAGTCGGCAGGATCAGTACCGGATCGATGGAAAGAGCGCTCAACAAGGGCGCCAGCAGTTGCGTCAGGGCATCGATGGCGCCGCCCGTGCGCAGCGCCGTGACGACAACAAGCGACAGCACGAGCATCGGGATGGCCCCGGTCGCCAGTCGAAAAGCCTCGGCGCCGGCCCGGTTGATGACATCGAGCATGCCCTTGCCGCCATGTGCCACCGGATGGGGCATGGTCTCGTCAAGCTGCCCCTCGGCGCTCGACAGCGCCCGACCAAAAAAATAATAGGTCGCCATCGCCGCCGTCAGGCCGCCGATCAGCGAAAAGCCTAGCGTCAGGCCAAGGTCGAGTCCCATGGTCATCATCGGCAGCGCCGCGTTAGCCTGCGACATGGCAAAGACCATGGCCAGCGTGGCGGCAATATGGCGGTCAGAGGCGCCGCGCTGTTCCATCATGGTCAAGGTCGCCATCGGCGCCGCGAAGCTCACGAAGTTGATCTGCAAGGCCGCGAAGACGCCCAGTCCGGTCAGGCCGAGCGGCTTGAGCAGCGGCGCCAGGCGCCCGACCAGCCAGTCGAGAACGCCACGCGCTTCGAGCAGCCGCATCAGCGAGAGCATGACTACCATGACTGGCAGCAGGACGAAGAAGGCCAGCTCGATGGCCGAACGACCAGCCTTGAG
>CAIYYE010000033.1 GCA_903930395.1 uncultured beta proteobacterium | reverse complement strand
CTGGCCAGGGCGATCCCTCTGCCATGCAGGTCGAACATGCGCTCTTCGGCAAGCGTATCGAATTTGTGCCAGTCGAACCCCTTGCCTTCGTCGCAAATCGTCAGAGTTATTCGGTCCGGGCGGTGTTCGAGATGGAGGCGCACCTTCCGGTCCCGATAGGCCGGCAGGGACAACCGGCGTGTGGTTTCGCTCAGCCAGTTGTTCTGTTCGAGCAGTTCACTTTTGCATTCGTAGCCGATATCCAGGTTGCCGTGTTCGATGGCATTGATGAGCAACTCGATGATGCCGACGGACGCGTTTTCGGGGTCCGGGAAGAGGCTGGCAATAAAGGGCGTCAGGACACGCGCGTCATCCAATGTCTGGATCTCGAAGTTCGAGTTTTTCATGAAAACCAGTGCGTCGCTGGTCTTCTCGATCTTTGATGTCAGGAAGCGGTGTTCCCGGCCTTCGCGGACGGCGACCTGGGTCATTGCACGGAGCATGTCGCGGCGGTAGGGTTTTTTAAGGTAATGGTAGGCGCCGGCCGTCATGCCTTTTGCGACATCGACGGCAGAAACCAGGCCGCTTTGAATGATCACCGGCACGTGCTCAAGGCCAGGGAGTTTTCGCAGGCGCGGCAGCAGATCCAGGCCGTCGCCATCAGGCAGATTGCGGTCAAGCAGGATGACATCGAAATTGACAAGGGAATTTTCCCGGAGCAAATTCCAGGT
This sequence comes from uncultured beta proteobacterium, assembly GCA_903930395.1. Taxonomy (GTDB): domain Bacteria; phylum Pseudomonadota; class Gammaproteobacteria; order Burkholderiales; family Rhodocyclaceae; genus Azonexus. The sequence goes on along the minus strand of CAIYYE010000033.1, from coordinate 12,940 downwards.
CTCCTCGATGCTTTCGGTTTCGATGATAACCGTATCGTCTGCTTCGAACATGTGACGAATCATGGTGCGACAGAGGGAGTCATCATCGACGACCAGAACCATGTTTCCGGCGTTCAGCTGGATATCAGTCATCATGTGCTCCTGAATCTGTTGGCGTCGTGTCGCGCAGCAGAGGGATGAAAAGGTGAATATTGGTGCCCTTGCCGGGCGTGCTGCGGATACGCAGCACGCCACCAGACTGACGGGCGAAGGCGTAAGCCATTGCCAGTCCCAGTCCGGTACCTTTGCCCTTGGGTTTGGTCGTATAGAAAGGCTCCATCGCGTGCGCAAGCACCTCCGGGGACATGCCGGTACCGTTGTCATCGATGCCGAGGACGACATACTCGCCCGGTTCGAGGTCGATGGATTCGAGCAGATCATCCGCACGGATAGTGATGTTCTGTGTGTAGAGCATGGCAACGCCACCCCGCGGCATCGCATCGCGAGCGTTGATGACGAAGTTGATCATGACGTTGTTGAATGCACCGACGTCGATCATCACCTCAGACCGGGCCGCTTCAGCAATGACCATGATGTCGACGGTCCGTGTTGCAGATTGCTGTAACAGTGGCTGGAGTTCCCGCAAGGAGGCGTTGATATCGACGCTTTCCTGCTTGGCCGGACGACGGCGGGCTACGGCTTGCATTGCCTGCGTTACCTCATTGCCGCGCTTAGTGGCGAGGATGGCGAGTTGGACCAACTCACGGTTGGTAGGGGCCTTCAGTTGGATCTCGAGGATTTCGAGGCTGCCCACAATGATGCCGAGAATATTGTTGAAATCGTGCGCCAATCCGCTCACCAGTTGGCCGATTGCTTCCATCTTGGCTGCCTGAGTGAGTCGCTCCTCGGCGATCAGCCGATGACGGATATCCTTGATGAGCACAAGGAAGCGCTGCGCGGCACCGGTGTCGGACGCAAGTACGCTACTTAGTTCGACCGAAAATTCCTCGCCGGCGGCGTTGATGGCAAGATGCTGAACCGGTCCCTTATTCCCGCGACCTTCGATCAAGCGGACAAAGGCAGGCAAACCAACTTGATGTTTCCGTTGGTAGGATTCAGGCAATGCCAATTCGGCGGCACTGCGGCCGACGACGTCGCTGGCGGACCAGCCAAACAGGGCGGCAGCACGCGGGCTCCATTCCAGCACGCAGCCGGCGCCATCAATAGCCAGGTAGGCATCGGGCAGCGAGTGCAGCAGGGCAAGGTAGCTTGAATCTGGGGTATGGCTCACGAGGCACTCGACATTCTCGTCATGCTTAAGTTGTTGTTCATGACCCACATCCCGTTATGTAAGGGGTTCTGAGTGGCGGGATTTCATTTAAAATGGTTAAATTTAGTTAAAAGTGTTGAAAAATGGTAACCTGTGTCATACGATTTGGCAATGCTAAGTAGACGTATTTTTTGGATTCACAACACATGCGAGTTACAAAAACGTTTTGTACAACACGTGAGGCTGCTGGGATGCTCGGTGTCTCGCTGAGTACAGCGCAGAACTGGGCAGAGTCCGGTTTGCTCGATTCGTGGAAGACCGATGGCGGACATCGCCGGATTTCACGGGATTCGGTGATGAACCTGATTGCCGATCCGTTGGTGGCGCGAGTCGCACCGGTCGGTCGATCCGTGCAATCAGAACAGGCGGGTCGATTACGGATTCTGTTGGTCGAGGACGATGAGGTCTTGCGTCGGATTTATCAAATCCGGTTTTCCTCATGGGCTATCGCGCCGGTCGTCGAAACGGCAACGGACGGCTTTGACGGTCTGGTGAAAGTTGGCCTGCGACGTCCGGACCTACTGATTTCCGACTTGCAGATGCCGCATCTGGACGGTTTTCAGATGATTCGCTCCCTGCGTGGTATGTCGGATTGTGCGGCGATGAAGATTGTCGTTGTCACCGGGCTTTCGTCTCATGAGGTTGAAATGGCCGGCGGCTTGCCGCCCGAGGTTCCTGTCTTCACCAAGCCGGTTCCCTTTGCGCAAATCGAGGCAATTGCCCAAAGTATTGCTGACGAAAAAGCGCGCCCGGCAAGGAAGCGAATCGCGCCCTAAAAATTTAGAGATGAGAGAGAACATGAAGAAAATTCTGATCGTTGATGACCAGCCGGACATTCGCCGCCTCATTCACCGGACTCTGGGCAAACGCTATGAAATTCTGGAGGCGGGAGATGGCGAAACGGCTCTGGATATGGTGCGCGCCAGCGAACCCGATGCGGTGATTCTCGATGTGATGATGCCTGGCGAATTCGACGGATTTGAGGTTTTGAAGCAGATAAAGGGCGATCCAGCGCTCAACGCCATTTTTGTTGTCATGGTAACTGCCAAGGGGCTGTCGACGGATTTTGAGACGGGTATTCGTGCCGGGGCTGATGGTTATCTGATCAAACCTTTCAGTCCCTTGCAGCTGATGAACCTGCTGCAGGAGCATCTGGAAAAATGACTGCCGATCCCCGGGGGGATTCTGTGAACGAGGCAGTCGCATCGCAGCACGAATTTCAGGCGCAACTCTACCAGTACGCTGAGGATACCGGCCATTTGCGGCACTTGCTGCATCAGGGATGTCATTCGGCGCAGGAATTTTTGTTTGCCAAACCGATGGTGCCGGATTCGACGGGTGTATGGATAGGACAAATGGGACAGGGAGAAAGAGGACGATATGTGGCATGAACGACGAAAGATCCTGGCGCTCATCGGCGCAACCGTCATTTCCCCCTTGTTGCGCGCTGCAGGCACTAGTGAGCCGCTGAAAATTGCGGTCGTTGCCGAATATGGGATGCAAGGCAGTCATGCGGCACAGAGCATCGAAAAGGGGATCGCACTAGCCATCGCTGAAATCAATGAACAGGGTGGTTTGCTTCGCGGGCGGCCCTTGCAACTGGTGCGCCGTGACGATCGCGGATTGCCGGCACGGGCCGTCGATCACATGCGTGAGTTGGCGATCGATCAGGGCGTTTTGGCGGTCTTTTGCGGTCGCTTTTCGCCTGTTGCCCTTGAGTTGCTTCCCGTCGCGACCGAGCTCGGTATTTTGTTGCTGGATCCGTGGGCTGCGGCCGACGGAATTGCCAACAACAATCAGAAACCGAATTATGTCTTCCGCCTTTCGTTGACTGACAGTTGGGCAATCGAGGCAATGATCGGGCATGCGCGGCGGCGCCGCATGAAACGTCTTACCGCCTTGCTGCCCAACACCGGATGGGGGCGCAGCAGTTTTGCGGCAATCGAATCTACCCTCAAGGCCAAGCCGGGGATTCAGGTCGATGCAATCTGGTACAACTGGGGCGATACCGATTTTTCGAATGCCCTGATTTCGGCTAGACGTACGCGAAGCGATGCTTTGCTGATGATTGCCAATGAAGCCGAGGGAAAGCACATTCTTGAACAAGTCCACCGCATGCTGCCTGCCGAGCGCCTGCCGATCATTGCCCACTGGGGAATCACGGCTGGCGATTTCAATCAGGTGACGGACGGCCTTGCCAATCGTCTGGATCTGGTGACCGTGCAGACCTTTGCCTTTTCGAATACACCTAAAGGCCGTCAGCAAAAAATCATCGATTCCGCCCAGCGCCTGCTGAGCGAGGATGTTCGCCAACTATCAGCGCTGGTCGGCTTTGCCCATGCCTACGATATGACCTGGCTGCTGGCCAGGGCGATCGAGAAAGCCGGCTTGCCTGACCGTAAAGTGATTCGAGAGGCCATGGAGTCGCTCGGGCCGCATGAGGGGCTGGTCAGTTCATACCGCCGCCCATTTTCTCCCGGTAACCACGAAGCGCTCAGTCGGGACCACGTGTTCATGGCCCGCTACAACAGCGACGGTCGACTTGTCAGGATTGAAGGGCGCTGATCCGTGCAATTGGTTCGCGATTTCCGGCAGCATTTTGAAGACTCAACGCTGCAGCGCAAGATTGCCCTGGTCATGGGGGTCGGCGGGCTATTGGTTACTGCTGCGATGGGGATCGCTGCTTTCATCTTGAGTCGTCAGCTGATAATCGCCAATATCAAGTCAACTCAGGTCTTGACCGCGCAGCAGGTCGAGCGGGAAATAGTGCTCAAGCTGGAGTCGGCAATTTCACTTGCACAGTCGCTGGCGAGTAATTCGGTCACCGCCAATGCGCTGGCGGATAGCGTCGGGCGCTCTATCTATCTGGAGCCGCTCTTCGGCGCCCAATCGCTGCCCTTTTACGGCGCGGCGCTTGTCTTGACTGACTACAAGGGCGGTGTTGTGGCCGCCAGTGGTTCAAGTATTTCTGGGGATCTGTTAGGCCGCCAGTTGGTTGTTCAGCGGGTATTGGAACGGGGTGTTCCGGATTCTGGGCTGTCCGAGCAAACGGATTCCGGCGGTGTGATGCTGCTTGCCGCCTTTCCGGTGATTTACCGGCTGACTGGGCAAACTGAGGGGGCCGTGGTCTTGAGCATCCCTATTGCAGCAATGCCGCCCGGAACATCGTCAAAGTATCAGGTTGGTCTGCGCGATGCGCAGAGAATGTTGCTCGCCGGCAACATTGGCGGTGGCAATGCCATTCAGACCGCCATCGATATGTCGTTGCCCGATCCATTCCAGGCATTGCAACTGAATCTGGTGGTCAGCCAGGATCGCGCTGCAGCACTGCGCGATCTGGATATGCTGATTGTTGTCTTTCTGGTTGTTAGCAGCTTTCTGCTCATGGCCGTAACTGTCATCTCGAGGGCCGCCGCTCGCTTCCTCAGTCTGCCATTGACTGAACTGGCTAATGCTGTCGAGCGGATCAGTGAAACAGGTCGTCCCGGCCCCGTGATGGAACTTCAGAGACAGGACGAGTTCGGTACTTTGGCACGAGCTTTCCAGTCGATGCTAAATCGGCTATCCGAGTCCTACGCGGTGCTTGAACAGCGTGTGGATGAACGGACGCAGGCCCTGTTGAGTTCGGAAAGCAAACTTGCCGGTATTTTGGCATCGCTTTTGGATGCCGTTTGGTCGCTTAGTCCGGATGGCAAGCAGGTGACCTATCTCAGTCCCTCCTATGTCGGTGTGACAGGATTGATGCCGGAGGCTTTGCAGGATGACCTCAGTGTGTTTTTTGCAGCAGTGCATCCGGATGACTTGATCATGCTTCGGGAGTCGATGCACCGCCTGGTCGAGCGGGGAGAGTCGGTTGACCTCGAATTCCGCTTCTTCAATCCGATCAAGGGAGTGCGAGTGATTCAGGCACGGGCGCATACCGTGTTTGACGACAATCACCAGACTGTTCGTCACGACGGCATTCTGACTGATGTTACCCAGCGTAGTGAGGCAGAGTCGCTTTTGCGCAGCCGTGAGCTCTATTTACGTGCCATTCTCGATAATTTTCCCTTTCTGGTTTGGCTCAAGGATGCCGACAGCAATTTCCTGGCGGTAAATAGCCGGTTTGCCGAAGCCTGCGGCCGATCCACGGCGAACGATTTACGCGGGCTGAACGATTTCGATGTCTGGCCGGCCGAACTGGCTGAGCAGTATCGCGCTGACGACCTCGCGGTGATTGCCGGAAGGGTCGAGAAAAACGTCGAGGAGCCGTGCGAAATCGACGGCGAGCGCCGCTGGATCGAAACCTTCAAGAAGCCCGTCGTGAATGCCGACGGGCAGGTTATCGGTACTGTCGGATTCGCCCGAGACATCACCTCCCGCAAGCGAATGGAGGAGCAGTTGGCGACCAGCGAGGAGCGCTGGGAGCTCGCGATTTCCGGTGCTAACGACGGTGTCTGGGACTGGGATCTTCTCTCAGGCGAACTTTTCCTGTCCGATCGATGGAAGACGATGCTGGGGTACCAGCCGGATGAAATCAGCAATCAGTTCAGCGAGTGGGAAACCCGGATTCATCCGGATGACGTGGAAAAGGTGATGCAGGAAGTGAATCGCCATCTGGACGGTCGCAGCTTGCTGTATCAGGTGGAACACAGGGTTCGCTGCAAGGATGGCCGTTACCGGTGGATTCTGGCGCGGGGCAAGGCGGTGCGCGATGCATACGGCAAGCCGACACGTTTTCTCGGTTCGCATTCCGACATCGATGAACGCGTCGCAGCTGAAATGCGGCTGCGCTTGCGAACCTCGCAACTGAACGCGATCTTCACGCTCAGTCCGGATGGTTTCATAGCTTTTGGTGACAAGGATTCGATCGAGTATGTGAGCACAGCCTTTACCGTCACTACAGGCCTGGCTGCGCATGAAGTGATCGGCCTTTCAGAGGCGGGGTTGATTGATCGGCTCGGTGCGCTGTGCATCGCTGATTCACGCGGCAACCAGCTGGCGCTCGAGGCGCTGCGTTCTCCGGCAGATGACGTCCAGCCGGAGCATGGGCGAAACCTGCTCGATCTCGCCAGACCTGCATTACGTACGATAGAGGTCGGTCGACGCCGCAGTTCTGGCCAGAATGTGTCGAAGATATTTTATGTTCGCGACGTGACCCATGAAACTGCAGTCGACCGACTAAAGAGTGAATTTCTGTCGACGGCAGCCCATGAGTTGAGAACCCCGATGGTGAGTATTCTTGGCTTTTCCGAATTGCTGCTGAACAACAACGATTACGATCAGGAAACCGTTACGGAGCTGGTCGAAACGATCCACCGGCAATCCAAATTGATGGCTGCCATCATCAACGAGTTGCTCGATCTGGCGCGAATCGAGGCACGTCGGGGTCAAGATTTCGAAATCGAGTCGCTTGACCTCAATGAACTGGTCCGTGAAGCCGTTCAGTCATTCCGCTTCCCCGAAGATAATCGCGTCCCAGTTGTTCGCCTGCCGCCGCTTCCTGCCGAAACGCAGGGCGATCGCAGGAAGATCACGCAGGCGGTGCTCAATGTAGTTTCCAATGCGTTCAAGTATTCGCCACAGGGGGGGGAAATCAGCATTCACCTACAACCGAAAGAGCGATCTGGTCGAGCCGGCTTCTCCATCGAGGTGCGTGATCACGGTATTGGCATGGCATCGGAATCGGTTGCCCGGGTTTGCGAGCGGTTTTTCCGGGCGGATTCGTCGGGAACCATACTGGGCACTGGTCTGGGCATGAGTATCGTCAAGGAAATTATCGAATTGCACGGTGGCGCTCTGGATGTTTCCAGCGTCTTGGGTGAAGGAACCCTGGTCAGTTTGTGGCTGCCGGAATCCGCTCCAACCGAAAGGAAATGGTCCGCGTGAGCCGGAAAACCATACTGATAGTTGAAGATCGTCCGGAAATCCGCAAGCTGGTGAGGATGGCGATGCGCTCCCGGCCTTACGATGTGATCGAAGCCGATAGTGGCGAAGCTGGTCTTGAGGCTGTCACTTTTCAGCGGCCGGATTTGGTGCTGCTAGACGTGATGATGCCAGGATGTCTCGATGGACTGAGCGTGTGTCGAGCGATCAAGGGAACTCCCGAGTTGGCGGCGACTCCTGTGGTGATAGTCAGTGCGCTGGCTCAAGTGTCCGATCTCGAACTGGCCCGTGAGGCGGGCGCCGACGACTACCTGGCGAAGCCATTTTCGCTTGTCGGATTGCAGGCGACGATCGATCGTCTTCTTGGAAATCCGGGGGGCGGTCGTGATTGAAGATGGCGTTTTGGCGTACCGGCTGACGATAGGGTTAATAAAGGGGTGTTCGCATGCGACTCGTACTGGTCGCTGAGGATAACTAAATCAACCAGGAAATACTGCTTAGCAATCTTCTAGAGGATGGCGCCGGCTTGCCTGTTGTCAGCCAGACGGCACATGCCTTTAGCGAAGAAATCAACGTTTGTTTGGAGTCCGTTGTGGTTGGCTATATCGGAAAGCCGATCAATCCGCACCAGCTCGTGGAAACGGTGCTTGCGTTTGCCAGACCGACGTAGGCGTTGGTTTTTTGCGCAAGCAGTGAAAACAAGAATCGGAGTTGAAACTGCCCGCAGGTAATTTTCAGTTTGGTTTATAAAAATACTTATCGGGGGAGAGTGCCTCCATGGCAAAAGTCAGAAAAACGGTTTTGGTTGTCGATGATCAGGATGACCTCAGACGGCTCTATTCGATTGCGCTGGCCGAACATTTTGACGTAGATCAGGCACCGAACGCGATTTTAGCCTTCGAGCATATCGTCAATTACCGACCGTCGGCGGTCGTGCTCGACATCAGTATGCCGGGCAGGATGACAGGCATAGAGTTGTGCCGATACATCAAACGCGATGATGCTTTTGACAAGATCTGCGTGGTGATCGTCAGTGGATGCGGCCACTTATATGAGCATGAAATGCTGGCAGGGTTCGGGGCTGACGCCTTTTTCGAAAAGCCGGTAAGTCTCGGAAATTTGGTCGAATTTCTGAAGAAGGCTCTGGCATGAATCCATTATTCCCGATTCAGGTGTCAGCTTAGTAGCGAGTACGAAATGAAATGAACATCCTCGGCGCAATCGAATCGCTCTGGGGTGGCTATCTTGCCATGCTCGCCACATCGCTTGGCGATATACGTAACGAACAAAAAGCAGATGCGGATATATTTCGATTTGTTTTATCATTTTTTATCAATTAGTTTCATATTTTATTTTTTCCGTTCTGTTTAATTCGTATTATTTGCACATGATTGTCAGATCAGGATCCAAAAAATGCCATTAACAGGACACCGAAATGCTTACCTGACGACTAGAGAGGCAGCCCAGATTCTCGGCATCTCGTTGAGGACTGCTCAACTATGGGTTGAAAATGGTCAGCTCGAGGCTTGGAAGACCTATGGTGGTCATCGTCGTATCAGTCGTGCTTCGGTTCAACTTGTACTCGATGGGTTTCCCCCTGAACAAGCGGCGGATCGTTCCAGCATTACCGTTGCCGATCCCATTAAGATCCTGCTTGTCGAAGACGACAGCATCCTGATCAAACTCTACCGGACCGTCATCGATCGCTGGAACATGCCCATTGAGGTCATCACAGCAGGCAATGGTATCGATGGCTTGATCCGCGTTGGCAAGGACTCGCCAGATCTGATGATTACCGACCTGTCGATGCCGGGCATGGATGGCGTTCAGATGATCCGATTGCTCGCTGCCTCATCATTTCGCGATGGACTGGAAATTGTGGTGGTGACCGGACTCGATAAAGCCCAGATTGACGCTCTTGGTGGCCTCCCCCCCGAAATTCCGGTTTTTACAAAGCCGGTGCCATTTTTTCAGCTCAAGGCCATCGTTAACAACATCGTCGTGCGTCGGGCCGCCTACCTTTAAATACCTTCGGCCACCATTTTTGTCTAATTGCGGTTGATAAAATATTTTTGAGACAAACGCCATGAACACAGTATTACTCGTTGATGACCATCCTGATATCCGCCGTCTAGTGCGTATCACCCTGGGTAAAAACTTTCAGGTGCTTGAAGCCGAAGATGGCCGTACGGCCTTGGAACTGGTCCTTTCCCGAAAGCCGAACCTGGTTGTGCTGGATGTCATGATGCCCGGGGTTATGGACGGATTTCAGGTGCTTAAAGCAATCAAGTCGGACCCGGATCTGAGCGGAACGCGCGTCGTCATGGTTACGGCCCGAGGCCAGGCCCAGGATTATGACTATGGGACCAAGCTGGGCGCTGATGCCTATTTCATCAAGCCCTTCAGTCCGCTCCAGCTGGTGGCCGCGATCAAGGAAATATTGGCCCGGTGAGGTGCTGATCTCATGACTCCAGAAAACCACTCCCCGGTTCTGCCTGCCATCCGGCAGAACCTGCCAAGCGCAGGAAATTCGAGTGATGTCGCGATACGTGACCAACTCTATCGCTATGCCGAGGATCTCGGGCAAAGCATCGCGCGGGGTTCGTCGCTGGAAGCCATCAACCAGGAGTTGCTGAATACCTGCGCGTGGCTCAAATCAAGTCGCGATGAGCTTGATGAGATGGTCCGCTGCTCGCGTGACATTCATCTCGTTACCGACTGCAACGGGGTGATTCTGCAATGCAACCCGGCGGCCTCGGTAATAGCACCAGCCCAGCGACTGGCTGGCGAAAGCCTTGCGAACTGGGTACTGCCGAAGTGCGTCGATCACTATAACCAGCTGCGTGCCAATACCGTATTCGGCAAATCCGGTGCGCATGAGGAATGTGAACTGAATCTGCGCCATTCTGCAAATGAATCTTTTCCCCTGATAGTTGCGGCCAGCGCTTTTTGTCTCTATCGCGATGGCGAGCTGTTCGGACTGCACTGGATTTTGCGCAACATAACCTATCTTCGCGAAGCCGAAATTGACACCAAAATCGCCACCATGGTGTTCGAGAGCGCCGCAGAAGGCGTCATGATCACCGATATCGATGGTGAAATTGTGGCCGTAAATCCCGCTTTTTCCCAGATTACCGGATATGCCGCGCATGAGGCCATTGGCAGAAAGGCCAGCCTGCTTCGTTCGGGAGTTCATGACTCGGCGTTTTACGCGGAATTCTGGCGAAGCCTGCGCGAAACCGGCAAATGGCAGGGCGAAATGTACAACCGCAGGGAAAATGGCGAGATGTATCCGGCATGGCAGACGATCAGTGCGGCGACTGACAACTGTGGACGAGTTTTGAGTTACGTCGCCATCTTTTCTGATATTTCCCGTTTGGCGCGCGCCGAAAAGCGCCTTGCCTACCTGGCGCATTACGACACCCTGACCGGGCTGCCGAATCGCCACCTTTTTCATGATCGTCTGCATCAGACTATAGCGAATGCCAAGCGTAGTGAGGTTCCGTTCACGTTGATTTTCGTCGATCTCGATCGGTTCAAGGCGATCAACGACCAGATGGGTCACCATGCCGGTGATCGGGTGTTGCATGAGGCCGGCCGACGGCTTGCTGCGGCCGTCCGCGAAAGTGACACCGTGGCCCGCATCGGCGGTGACGAGTTCGTCATCATTGCTCCTGGTCTGTCCGGCAGTGACGACATCCGGCGATTTTGCCGGAACGTGATCGACCAGTTGATCGAGCCGATCAAGCTTGATGATTGCCAGGTCTCGATTGGCGGCAGCCTGGGATGCGCCGAATATCCTCGCCATACCGATGATGAGGAGACGCTCCTCAAGTACGCAGATATCGCCATGTACCAGGCCAAGCTTGCAGGTGGAAGTGTGCATTTTATTCACGATGCGGGACGACCACTGACGAGTGAGATGCCATGAATTGCATGGGGCAAAACGCAGCAATTGAATATGCCAATGCCCTTTTTGTGGCTGATCAGGCAGATTTGATTTTGCTGAAAAGGGCTGAAGGAGATTCTCAGGCGGTGGTCGGCGCTCTGTCTTCGAGCCACATCGTCCATGCTTATACCGATATTCACGATGTTATATGGCATGTGAACACCGAGTCGCCGGTCGATTTGATCATGATCGATGTTGCTGCACCGGCGAGCGAAGATCTGGAACTTTGTCGAACAATTCGGAAAATTCCCGCATTGCGCGATATTCCGATTGTTTTCTTAACAGAACCCGGGAGCCTTCACAACGTCGAGTTCGGGGCGTCAGCCGACATGCTCGATATGATCGAGAAGTCGCTATCGCCGGCCTTGCTGCTTGCCCGCGTTGCCAACCATGTCAGCCATGGCCGGGTTCTCAGGATGCTGGTTAGTCAGAACAATGCGCTGGACCATCGGGTTTCAGAACGAACCACCCAATTGGCGCAACGTAATCTCGAGTTGCAGAACACCTTGCGGCAACTGGCGAAGACACAGGACGCAACGATCATTGCTTTTTCGTCGCTCGCCGAAACTCGCGATAACGAAACAGGGCGGCATTTGCGCCGGACGCAAAACTATGTCCGGGAACTGGCCCTGACGCTACGCGAAAACCCGGAGTATGCCCCTGAGTTGGATGACGAAGCCATCGACCTGATCTACAAATCAGCCCCTTTGCATGACATCGGAAAAGTCGCCATTCCAGACCATATTCTGCTCAAGAAGGGGACCTTGGATGCGGCGGAATTCGAGATCATGAAGACACATGTCGAGCATGGTTTTAGCGTGATCTTGTCCGCCGAGGCTAAGCTCGGGGAGTACAACTCATTCCTCCATATTGCCCGCGAAATTGCCTATGGCCATCATGAGAAATGGGATGGCAGTGGCTATCCAAATGGTCTTTCCGGCAGTGATATTCCCTTGCCAGCAAGACTGATGGCGGTGGCCGATGTCTATGACGCGCTTATCTCGAAGCGCGTGTACAAGCCTCAAATGTCCCACAGTCTGGCGGTCAACATCATCGCCAAGGGGCGTGGATCTCATTTTGATCCGGTGATCGTCGATGCCTTCATGACGATTCATTCCACCTTCGCGAAAATCGCCGACGACCTAGTTGATAGCCCAATTAAATGACTAAGTGGAACAGGAATATCCAATGAGGTACCGGACCATTTACCTACCCATGGCCGAAGCCATGGCGGGCATGACCCTTGCCGCTCCGCTGGACGTCAGCCGCCACGGACAGCTCCGCTTCTCATTGCCGCAAGGGCATGTGCTGACCGAGGATAATTTATCTCAGATGGCCGCCAATCATGCCGAATTTATTTTTATCGTCGAACCTGACGGGCGAAGTGAAGAGCAGGTGGCTATCGATACGGCCCTGGTCGCGCGTCGCATCATGGAAATATTCTCTGGTGCCAACCTGAGCGATCCGATCCTGTTGGCGCTATTTGACCAGATCCTGACTTATCGGAACGCCTAGCCATGCGATTAGCGCCAATAACCAAGGCTGACGTCATCTCGAAGTCAGCCAAGCTTCCGAGTTTTCCCCGCATTGTCACGGAAATTCTGGCAACGCTGGATGATCCGGAAAGCAATTTTCGTGATCTGTGCGACTACATTACGCACGATCCGGTAATCGCCGCACGCGTCCTGTCGCAGGCGAATCGGGCTGCCTACCGAAGCCGCTCGACCATCCGCGATATCTATACCGCCGCTTCGCTGATCGGTATGGCGCAGATTCGTGAAATTTCGCTCCTCAGCAGCATGGCAATGTTTGTCAAT
>CAIYYE010000032.1 GCA_903930395.1 uncultured beta proteobacterium | reverse complement strand
GTCAGACGGCGGATCTTGGTGAAGTCGCGGGCGGCCAGAAGTTCGAGATGTTTCTGGACGATGCTCAGCGCCAGTTCCCGAACGCTATCGCCTCTCGGCAGGGCTTTGAGTTGCAGGGCCAGACATTCCTGCAGATTGCGGGCACCAATGCCGACCGGGTCGAAGTTCTGGATGAGATGCAGGGCGATTTCCAGCTCTTCGATTTCAATTTCGTATTCCGGCGGCAGGGTTTCCCATAGCTCTTCGAGCGAGGCCGACAGGTAGCCATCATCATCAAGTGCCTCAATCAGGAAGCGCACCAGGCTACGGTCGCGCTCCGACACCTGGGTCATCCCCAGTTGCCAGCCCAGGTGGTCGCGCAGGCTGATCGTCGTGCCGTGAATATCCTGCGAATCACTGTCGTCATCTTCGTCGCGCCCAGCGCCGGTAAAGGTGCCGGCATCAGATGCCCAGCGGTCGTCATCGACATCGGAGGGGGCTGTCGGAACATCCTGCTCACGGTCGTCGCGGGCGTCACGCTCTTCGCGCTCGGCCTTCTGCTCACGCTCACCTTCGCTGGTTTGCGGAGCGTCGAATTGCTGGGCACTGGAAAAGGCTTCGCCGCCTTGCTCATCCTCGCGCTCAAGCATTGGATTTTCGAGCAGGTAGCGCTCGATTTCCTGCTGCATCTCTATTGTCGACAGCTGAAGCAGCTTGATCGACTGCTGCAACTGAGGGGTCAGTGCCAGATGTTGGGAGAGTTTTAGCTGGAGTGCCGGCTTCATCGGTAGGTAGCGGTTTCTATCGTCCGGTCAGAGCTTGAAGTGCTCGCCGAGATAAACCTTTCGTACGCTTTCATTATCGACGATTTCGGCCGGACGTCCAGCCGCCAGAACGTTTCCGGCATTGATAATGTAGGCGTGATCGCAAATACCCAGCGTCTCGCGAACATTGTGGTCGGTGATCAGAACACCGATGCCGCGCTCCTTGAGAAAGCGGATGATCTTCTGGATTTCCAGCACGGCAATCGGGTCCACGCCAGCAAAGGGCTCGTCGAGCAGAATGAAACGCGGGTTGGTCGCCAGGGCACGGGCGATTTCGACACGGCGACGCTCACCCCCCGAGAGGGCCGAGGCATTGACGTGGCGGACGTGGCCGACGTGCAGTTCGCTGAGCAAACCCTCGAGGCGATCATTCAGTTCGTCTTCCGGCAAATTGAGCAGCTCGAGAATGGCGCGAATGTTTTCTTCGACATTGAGCTTGCGAAATACCGAGGCTTCCTGTGGCAGGTAGGACAGGCCAAGCCGGGCCCGGCTGTGCATCGGCAGGTGGGTCAGACGATTGTCGTCGATATAGACTTCACCGCCATCGGCCGCGACCAGCCCGACGATCATGTAGAAACAGGTGGTCTTGCCGGCTCCGTTGGGCCCGAGAAGGCCGACGACTTCACCCGACTTCACCTCGAAGGAGACGTCCTCGACCACCGTCCGCGCCTTGTAGCGCTTGCGGAGGTTGTGGGCCGATAGTTTGGCTGATGGCATGTTCATTCGTCGCTTCCCTGCATGGCCCGACGAATGGCATCGCCGGAAAAACCGCGATATTGCAGGAAACGCATCTGTTTGGCACGCTCTTCGGCAGTTTTTGGCGGCTGACCGAACTTCCTGACCCAAATAGCCCGGCAACGTTCAGCTTCATCTCCCGCTTCGGGCAAGGCTGCGGCGATATCGGCATCACTGACACCTTGCTGACGCAATTCCTGGCGCAGGCGAGCATCGCCATAGCGCCGCCCGCGAGCGGCCACCCGCTGGGTGGCGTAACGGCAATCGGAAAGCAGGCGTTCGGCCTGCAGGGTGTCGAGCACGGCCGCGAGTTCTTCCTCGGATTCGGCGTGCGGCGCGAGTTTGGCCTGCAAGCCGGCCCGGCTGTAATCACGCCGGGTCAGCAGTTGCAGGGCACGAACGCGCAGGTCAGGCATCGGCAGCAGCGGCCTTGGTTGGTTTGATCACCGTGGTGCTGGCAGCCTCACGAATCTTCGCTTCGATTTCCTGGGCGATTTCCGGGTGCGACTTGAGGAATTCGCGGGAATTATCCTTGCCCTGACCGATCTTTTCGCCCTTGTAGGAATACCAGGCGCCGGATTTCTCGACCAGCTTGTGGGCAACGCCCATTTCGACGACTTCGCCCTGACGCGAAATGCCTTCGCCGTAGAGGATGTCGAAAATAGCTTCGCGGAAGGGCGGGGCGACCTTGTTCTTGACGACCTTGACCTTGGTTTCGCTGCCGATGACTTCGTCGCCCTTCTTGATCGCACCGATGCGGCGAATGTCGAGGCGGACGGAGGCGTAGAACTTGAGCGCATTGCCGCCGGTCGTGGTTTCGGGCGAACCGAACATGACGCCGATCTTCATGCGGATCTGGTTGATGAAGATGACGAGGGTGTTGGTCTTCTTGATGTTGGCGGTCAGCTTGCGCAGGGCCTGGCTCATCAGGCGGGCGTGCAGGCCGACCATCTGGTCGCCCATTTCGCCTTCGATTTC
>CAIYYE010000031.1 GCA_903930395.1 uncultured beta proteobacterium | reverse complement strand
TACGGATTGGTCGCCACGGGCAGGCCGAGCGATGTCGTCCAGGCGGGGTTTTCCAGAATATTCGGGTCGCCTTCGCTGGCGCGCACGACCTTGGGCAGCGCCAAAGCCGCCCCGGCGGCAAACAGGCTCTTGCGCAGGAAGTCGCGGCGCCCGTCAGCAACGGCCTGGACTTGTGCTTCCGTCAGGAAGTTTTCCGGTGCGGGCCGCAGACGCCCCGGTTGTTTTGTGATGTCACCCATATGGACAAACCCCTCTGATTATTTGACGTCAGTACTGCAATTCACTGGCGACACGCCCAGTTCTTCACCCAGATCGCGGCTGGCCACCGTGATGCTGACCGTCCGGCAGATGTCGACAAAATTCGGATCGACCACCCGATAAAAGACTGTGCTCCCCTCGCGCCGCCGGTCGACCACCCCGGCCCGGTAAAGAATGTTGAGATGGCGAGAGATATTGGCTTGTGTCAGGCCTATTTTTTCCACGACTTCATGGACAGGGCGCTCTTCAGCACACAGACACGAAAGGATGCGCAAGCGGGTGGGATCGGCCAGCAATCCGAAGTAATGCGCGACCTGCTCGAAAACCTGTAGTGTCTCGTCCATATCGTTTTTGATTTCAATCAAGCTTAAAATGTATAACTGACCGTTTATATAGTCAACATCTAATATTGTTGCGTTGCAGCATGCATTTTTTCCAAAAGGCTTATAACCTTGGCGCTACGCTGATCCGGGCAACTCAATAACAATCTTGGCTAGTTGGCGTTCCGACCACATTTGAGGAGATGTCTCGATGAAACTGTTTGCTCCCATCGCAGCCCTGTGTCTGCTGGCCGTTGCCAGCACTTCGCAGGCTGCCGACCCGTACCTCGGCCGCAACCTGGCCGCCACCTGCGCCAACTGCCACGGCACCAACGGCCATGCGGTCAAGGGCTCCGGCATGGACGCCCTGGCCGGCATGGATAAGGCCAAGATCCTGCAAAAACTGGCTGATTACAAGAGCGGCGACAAGCCGGCTTCGATCATGCATCAGATATCCAAGGGCTACACCGAAGCCCAGCTTGATCTGATCGCCGGCTATTTCGCCGCACAAAAATAAGGGGAGCCCACGATGATGCTCATTAAAAGACGCGATTTCCTGAAAGTCGGCGCCGCAGCTGGTGCGATGGCTTCACTCTACGGCTGTGCCGGTGGTGCCAAGAAGGCCAGCGGCCATGTCGTCGTGGTCGGCGGCGGCTACGGCGGCGCGACCATCGCAAAATACCTGCGGATGTGGAGCGAAGGCGGCGTTCAGGTAACACTGATCGAACGCAACCCGACCTTCATTTCCTGCCCGATTTCCAACCTGGTCATCGGCGGCATGAAGACCATGGAAGACATCACCGTCAGTTATGACGGCCTGAAGAACACCTGGGGCGTCCGCGTCGTCCAGGATGACGTGGTGGGCGTCGATGCCGCGAAAAAGACCGTATCCCTGAAGACGGGCGGCAGCTTGAGTTATGACCGTCTGGTGCTCTCGCCGGGTGTCGACTTCATGTATGACCAGATTCCCGGCCTGAACAACGCAGATGCCCAGTCGAAAATCCTCCATGCCTGGAAGGCCGGCGCTCAAACGGTCGCCCTGCGCAAGCAACTGGAAGCCATGAAGGACGGCGGCACCTACGCTATCGCCATTCCCAAGGCCCCCTACCGCTGCCCGCCCGGACCTTACGAGCGCGCCTGCCTGGTTGCCGACTATTTCAAGAAGAACAAGCCGAAGTCCAAGGTCGTCATCCTCGACGCCAACGAAGATGTGATGTCCAAGAAGGGCTTGTTCACCAAGGCCTGGGCCGACCTCTACAAGGGCATGATCGAGTACCGCAACAACAGCGAGGTCAAGGATGTCGAAGTCGGCACCAATACGGCCGTGCTCGAATTCGACAAGTTCAAGGCTGATGTGCTCAATGTCATCCCGCCGCACCGCGCCGGCGACATTGCCGCCAAGTCGGGCATCAAGCTGATCAACAACCGCTGGGTGGACGTCAACTGGCTGTCGATGGAATCAACCAGTACCCCAGGCATCCACATCCTCGGCGACGCCGTTTTCCCGGCGCCGACCATGCCGAAGTCCGGCCACATGGCCAACCAGCACGGCAAGCTGGCCGCCGCCGCCATCATCAACATGCTGGCCGGCCAGGAGCCGAATCCCGAGCCGGTGGTGATGAATACCTGCTACAGCTTCGTCGATAGCAAGAACGTCATCCACGTTTCGTCGGTGCACCAGTACGACGCCGCGACCAAGACCGTGCAACCGGTCAAGGGCGCCGGCGGCGTCTCGGCGGCACGCAATGAGCTGGAAGGCAAGGTGGCAATGGGTTGGGCCAAGAATATCTGGGCCGACATGCTGGTCTGATTGTTCGACGCTTCAAAATCAAAAGGCCGCGCAAGCGGCCTTTTGTCATTTCACCCGGCGCACACTCAATCCAGCGTTGCGATGAACTCCGCCACCGCATGAGTTTCGAGTTCGGAGAGCTTGGAGGCAATGGTATGCATGATCGCGTTGTCATTGGTCCGCTCGCGCTTGTTGAACTGCTTGATCTGATCCTCGATATAGCGGGGATGCTGTCCGGCAAGTCGCGGCAACTGCGGCGTCCCCAGCCCTTGGGCGCCATGACAGGTAGAACAGGCCGGCAGGCCGGAGAACTGATTGCCACGCATGAAAACAAATTTGCCGACAGCCAGCAATTCCGGATCGCGAGCCGGACGGGGACCGACCACCTTGGCCTGGAAGAAAGCCCCCAAAGCCTTCATTTCAGCGGGAGTCAGCTCTTCCGTCTGCGGCTTCATGGTGTCGCTGTTGCGCTTGCCGGACTTGAAATCAGCCAGTTGCTTGGCGATGTAATCGGCATGCTGGCCGGCCAGACGCGGAAAGACCGGGCTGGCCGATTCGCCTTCCATGCCATGGCAGAGGAAACAACGCCCCGACACGATTTCTTCGGCACGGGCCAGATCGGCAGCCGATGCGGGCATGGCACAAGCCATTGCAAGCATCGCTCCGGCTAGTTGTATTCCGATCTTTTTCATTTCCCACCCTCTCGGCTCAAAGTTAATAATTAAATCGTAATTTGCTTACGCTTGGCTTGCAAGGTTCAGGCGTGCCCGGTACTGCCGAAGCCACCTTCACCGCGATGACTGGCATCGAAGTCATCAACGATATTGAACCCGACCTGCAACACCGGCACGACGACCAATTGGGCGATGCGGTCCAGCGGGTTGAGGGTAAAGCCAACGTGGCCCCGGTTCCATACCGAAACCATCAGCTCGCCCTGATAGTCGCTGTCGATCAGCCCGACCAGATTGCCGAGCACGATGCCGTGCTTGTGGCCCAGGCCGGAGCGCGGCAGGATCATGGCGGCCAGGCCGGGATCGGCGAGATGAATGGCCATGCCGGTCGGCACCAAGGTCGTCTGGCCCGGCGCCACATGCAGCGGTGCTTCGATGCAGGCGCGCAGGTCAAGCCCAGCGGAACCGGGTGTCGCGTATTCCGGCGGGCTTTCGCGCAGGCGGTTGTCGAGAATTTTTACGTCGATTCGATGCATCAGTCTTTCCTCGTCAATGTAGCTATATGTTCTATCAACTGGCGCGCCAGTACCGACTTGGGGGCGGGCGTCAGCGGATGGACGCCGGCATCGTCGAACAGCACGAGCCGGTTGTCCTCGCCGCCGAAGCCTTCCTGGATCAGGTTGCCGGCGATCAGCGGAATATTTTTCTTGCGGCGCTTGCTCTGCGCATACTCTTCAAGGTTGCGACTCTCTGCCGCGAACCCGACGCAGAACGGGCCATCGGCCAGCGCCGCCACCTCGGCCAGGATGTCCGGATTCTCGATCAGCTCGATCGACGGAATACCGCCCGTATCTTTCTTGAGCTTGTGTTCGGCCGCATTGGCAACGCGATAATCGGCCACCGCCGCGACGCCGATGAAGATATCCGCCGCCGCAGCCCGCGCCATCACGGCCGCGTGCATGTCGAGCGCACTCTGCACCTTGATGCATTCAACACCTTGTGGAGCGTCCAGGCCAACCGGGCCGGAAACCAGCGTCACATCCGCTCCCG
This sequence comes from uncultured beta proteobacterium, assembly GCA_903930395.1. GTDB lineage: Bacteria > Pseudomonadota > Gammaproteobacteria > Burkholderiales > Rhodocyclaceae > Azonexus. Next base: position 536 of record CAIYYE010000031.1, on the reverse strand, counting down.
CCTGCCGGGCGGCACGGGCCACGGCATAACCCATGCGGCCGGAGGACAGATTGGTAATGCCACGCACCGGATCGATTGCCTCGAAGGTCGGTCCGGCCGTGATCAACACCTTCCGGCCGGCCAATAGCTTGGGTGTAAAGAAGGCGATGACCTCTTCGAGAATCTCCTCGGGCTCGAGCATGCGGCCGGCGCCCACCTCGCCGCAGGCTTGCTCGCCGCTGGCCGGACCGAGAATCTGCACACCATCGGCCTGCAACTGCGCAACATTGCGCTGCGTCGCCGGGTTTTCCCACATCTGGCGATTCATCGCCGGCGCCACGAGCAGGGGGCAATCGCGGGCCAGGACCATGGTGGCCAGCAGGTCGTCGGCCATGCCGTGCGCGATGCGGGCGAGAAAATCAGCCGAGGCTGGTGCCACGACAATAAGGTCGGCCTGACGCGAGAGGTCGATATGCGCCATCGCATTCGGCATCCGGGCATCCCACTGATCGAGATAGACCGGCTGGCCCGATAGCGCCTGGAAGGTGGTCGCCGTC
>CAIYYE010000030.1 GCA_903930395.1 uncultured beta proteobacterium | reverse complement strand
TACCTGCAGCCCAAAGGCCCGGATACGATCCAGCGCTTCCACCCGCTGCCCGGGCCGCGCTTGTCTTATACGCTGCCGGAGTTCGGCCTCGAATTCGATTTCAAGCCCAGTGATTTCACTCAGGTGAATCATGCCGTGAATCGGGTGCTGGTCCGCCGCGCCATGCGATTGCTCGACCCGCAGCCGGGCGAGCGAATTGCCGACATGTTTTGCGGCCTGGGAAATTTCACCCTGCCGATTGCTCGCTCAGGTGCTGCCGTCGTCGGCGTCGAAGGTAGCGCCGGGCTGGTGGCGCGCGGAAGGGAGAGCGCGGCAGCGAATGGCCTGGCCGAGCGCGTCGAATACGGCGTCGCCAATCTTTTTGAATGCACCGGGAAATCGCTGGCGGCACTCGGCCGCTTCGACAAGATGCTGATCGACCCGCCACGCGAAGGCGCGGTTGAACTGGTCAGGGCCCTGGGTGACGATGCGCCGCGCCGCATTGTGTATGTTTCCTGCAATCCGGGTACGCTGGCTCGCGATGCCGCGGTGCTGGTCACCGAGAAGGGCTACCGCTTCGTCTCGGCAGGTGCCGTCAACATGTTCCCGCATACCGCGCATGTCGAGTCGATAGCCGTTTTCGAACGGCCCTGATCTCAATCGACAAGACGTAAAAAAGGCGGCCGCAGCCGCCTTTTTCTGTTGAGCAGGAGATGCTCAGTCGCGATCACCCGTGAAGGCCATGATCAACTGCAAGAGGCCGACGAAGACATTGTAAACGTCAAGATAAACCGCCAGGGTCGCGCTGACGTAGTTGGTCTCGCCGCCCTGAACGATACGGCTGATGTCGTACAGGATATAGGCCGAGAAGATGCCGACGACTGCCACGGAAATGGTCAGCGACAGCGCCGGGATCTGGAAGAAGATATTGGCGACGGCGGCGAGCAGGACGACGATCATGCCGACGAACAGGAACTTGCCCATGTTGCTGAAATCACGCTTGCTGACGGCGGCGACAGTCGCCATCGTGAAGAAGATGGCACCCGTTCCGCCGGCGGCCATGGCGATCATCGAGCCACCGTTGGAGAAGCCAAGGGCAACCTGCAGGATGCGTGACAGCATCAGGCCCATGAAGAAGGTGAAGCCGAGCAGCAAGGCAACGCCCAGTCCGCTATCCTTGTTCTTCTCGATACCCCACATGAAGCCCATGGCAACGCCCATGAAGAGCAGGAAGGAGATGAACGGGCTGCCGGCCAGGAAGCTGAATTGCAGCTGGACGCCGACCAGCGCACCAATCACCGTCGGGACCATGGAGAGAGCAAGCAGCATGTAGGTGTTGCGCAGAACGCGGTTCTGTTGAAGTGCCAGACCGGAGGCGCCTTGGCCGGCAATTTCGAAATTGGTGTTCATGCGGGAAATTCCCTTTTGTTGTTTCGACAGGTGCTAAGACTAACGGAGCGCGGCCTAAGTTTCAATTATTCCGGGGGCGCCCGGACGATTGCAGCGAAGATGGCTGTGCTATCATGCGCGCCTTCCGGGTCTGTGGCAGAGCGGTTGAATGCACCGGTCTTGAAAACCGGCGTGCTGAAAAGCATCGTGAGTTCGAATCTCACCGGACCCGCCAGAACATGTTGCAAGACGGCCCTTTTCGGGCCGTTTTCCTTTCTGCCCGTACTGATGCTGGTCCTCTGACCGGTCCGCGAGAGTCTGCCGTCGTGTCCTGCCTCGTCTTCTTCAACAAGCCATACGGCGTGCTCAGCCAGTTCACACCCGAGGGAAAGTGGCGGGCGCTTGATGAATTCATTCCGGTCAAGGGTGTTTACGTGGCCGGTCGGCTCGATGCCGATAGCGAAGGTCTGCTCATCCTGACCGACGACGGCAAGCTGCAGGCGAAAATCGCCGACCCCAGGCACAAGCTGGAAAAGACCTACTGGGCGCAGGTCGAAGGTGTGCCGGATGAGGCGGCGCTGGACAAGTTGCGCGCCGGGATCAGGCTCTCCGATTTTACGGCCAGGCCGGCCAGGGTTTGCTTGATCGACGAGCCGTCCGCCCTCTGGCCACGCGATCCGCCGATCCGTTATCGGGCGGCGATCCCGACTTCATGGCTGGAAATCCGCATTTCGGAAGGCAAGAACCGGCAGGTCAGGCGGATGACTGCGGCCATCGGTTATCCTACGCTGCGTTTGATACGGGCTGCCATCGGGGCGGCGACGCTGGACGGTCTGGCGCCAAGGCAATGGCGAAAGATCGACGGCAGTTATCAGGATTTGCAAGGAAGATTCGATGAATAAACATCTTGTGGCGGTTCTTGCCGGGCTGCTCGCCGGCGCTGCGGCCTGGGCGCAGGGCACCATGCCGGTCATGGAATTGACGGCCGGATTTCACCGTATCGAGGCGGAAGTCGCGGCCAACGACCAGAATCGCCAGATCGGCCTGATGAACCGCCAGGCCATGCCGGTCCAGCGCGGCATGCTGTTTGTCTTCAATCATGAGAACACCCACTGCATGTGGATGCGCAATACGCTGCTGCCGCTCTCGGTCGCTTTTGTCGATGCCGAAGGCAAGATTATTAACATTGAGGACATGCAGCCGCAAACCGAAACCAATCACTGCGCCCGCCGTCCGGCCCGTTATGCGCTGGAAATGAACATTGGCTGGTTTGCCCAGCGCGGCATCAAGCCCGGCGTCAAGCTCGGCGGGCTCGACAAGGCGCCGCGGCCTCAGTAATGCGCCAGAATCAATGGCGAAGCCGTCCGCGCGGCGGCCCGCTTGATCCCGTGCTGGCTTCATGGCTGCGCGAACCGGGTTCGCTGACCGCACGTTGCCAGCGCCATTGTCAGCATTTTCGCGTTCGCCTGTTGCGCTACGGCAAGGGCCGGGCGCTGGCCGACGAAGGTTTGCACCTGAACACCTCGCGTCCGCCAGCCTGGGTGCGTGAGGTGGTGCTGGCGTGCGATGGCGTGCCGGTGATTTTTGCCCATACCACCTTGTCGACGGCAAGCCGCGGACGCTTGAGTCGCTGGTTGTCGAGGCTGGGAAGCCATTCGCTCGGTTCGCTGCTGTTTTCTCACCCGGGATTTTCGCGGGGTGACATCGAGTTCATTTGCCTGGATCGCCGGCATCCGCTTTATCAAAGGGCTGCTGCCACAGGGGCTACGGCAGATCGCTTGTGGGCCAGGCGTTCACTGCACCGGCTAGGCGGGCAGGCGGTGCTGGTGACTGAGGTTTTCCTACCTGCGATCGGTTTGCTGGGCGCCTGAGGGCTGCGCTTCCTGGCGAATGTCTGCCTCAAGCTTCGCTAGTACAGTTCCGGCCTGCATCCTTGGCTGCGTAAACAGCACGGTCAGCGCGATGAAAGATGCTTTGCGCCGTATCCCCCGTTTGCCAGAGGGTGACGCCCAGGCTGATCGTCACCGGACGGGCGATGCTCGGCATGACATGCCCGGCAATCGTTACGCGCAGGCGTTCGGCAATATTGAGCGTGGTGCTCCGATCAGTTTCGGGCAGGATGACAATGAATTCCTCGCCGCCGATCCGCGCAATGAAATCGTAAGGCCGGATGCATTGACTCAGGCAGGAAACCGTCGTTTGCAGGACGATATCGCCAACGTCGTGACCGAAACTGTCATTGACGTTCTTGAAATGGTCGATATCGGCCATGATCAAGCCGAAAGCTACCGCGCTTCGGGCGCTGCGTTCCAGTTCGGTGCGCAGTCGCTCGTTGAAGGCGCGCCGGTTGCCGATCTCGGTCAGTGTGTCGGTCAGCGAGAGCATGTGAATCTTGTCGTAGCTGCGTTTCAGCTCGACATTCTGACGGGTCAGTGCGCGCTGCAAGTCGGCTAACTGGTTGTTGAGTTCGAGAACCGACGATGCAAGCAGCTCCATATGCTCGACATCGTATTCGGCAACCAGCAGCAAGCCGGCGGCATCCCGCCAGATGGCGCCATTCAGTGACTGGCACTGGCTTTGGGGATCACCCAGGGTCAGGATGCCTTCGAAGACCATTCCGTACGGCGTGTGCTGCTCGTGATCGATGAAGTCTGCGAGGCCGGGGTTGATGAAGTAGTCTGTCATGTTGTTGCCTGCCACTGCCTTTTCTTCGCCAAGCAGACGGGCAAAGCCGCGATTGAAGTCGAGCAGGCTGCCTGTCGGCGAGACGCGTGCCAGAACTATGGCGAGCAGGGGGCGCAGAAGGTCGGGAATGTCGACGGTCTGCGCACTGTCCTTGTCAGCAAAAAGCAGCAGGTTAGTCATTTTTGGATGGCCTGAATTCGGCTGCGATGCGACAGGCCGCTTCGGCATCGGCGGCGCTGATGTCGGCGCGCAGGTGTTCGGCAATGCCGGGCATGCTGTTGATGGCCAGGCCGCCGAGCATGATGAACGGACGCTGCTGACCAAACTCGGCGGTCACCATTTCGATTAATTTGCTCAGCGCGACAAACTGGCTGGGTAATGATGCGGATATGCCGATCAGGTCAGGCTTCATGGCATCGATCTGGCTGATGATGGTGGCCGATGGCACGTTGGTGCCGAGGCAGCGGGTTTCCCAGCCGGATGTTTCAAAGGCATCTGCGACCATGCGCAAGCCAAGGGCGTGGTGGTTGGCTTCGATGTTGGCGAACAAAGCCCGGTGGCCGTTGGGCTCGGCGAATTCGGCCTGGGAAAAGGCTTCGGCCATGACGGCCTGGGAGATCGCCGTAGCGAGATGTTCCTGAGCCACCGAAATGAGGTTTTTCTGCCAGAGATTGCCGACTTCGTACATCGCCGGTTGAATGACCCGGGTCTCCAGAGTGACCAGCGAACTGCCTTCACGCTGGCGCTCGATGATGCTGCTGGCGGCAGTTTTTCGGTCGTCGGCGAGGAGGCTGTCAAGATAGCTTTTGGCATCGCTGCTCAGGGTTTCCGGCATCAGTCGGCTGATTCCCGGCAAAGCCGGATGACTGCCCAGCGATGCCCGCCCATCGGCCATGATTTTTGCCACGGCTTCGGCCTCGTCGGTCTGAAGATTCACGGCGAGAAAATCGGCCAGCAGCGAAAAGGATTCGCCCAGCACATCATCACGTATCTGGCGGCTGCGCAGAACCAGTGACAGCCAGTTGGCGTATTCGACAAAGGGCGTGGAATGTCCGGCGACCAGCGCGGCGCAAAGATATTCGATGTGATAGCCGATATCCGTCCGGCAGGCCGCCACGCCACGCGGGCCAATCGCCTCGCGCAGTCCCGGGTGCTTGCGGTAGAGCGTGGCAGGCACGACTTCGGCTGCCTCGGTAGACAGCGAGCAGAGTCGCTCGAGCGTCGCCGACAGGTTCATTGGGCAATGACCTTCAGGTGCGTAATGCTGTTCGCTCCAGGGACCAGCTTGAGGCCGGATGGCATGTGGGCGTGGGTGGCCTTGAAGGCGTGGCTGCGATGCCAGGTGGCGAAGGAGCTTTCGTCATCCCACCAGGTAAACAGCCAGAACTCGGCGTCGTCGGCAGTCGGTTGCATGACTTCCATGCGGATGAAACCCGGGGCCTGATCGACCATTCCGGGGCGCTGACGAAAGGCTTGTGCAACGTCTTTCTCGTTGCCGCTGGCTACCTTGAACCGGCTCAATCCAACAAACACGGGAACTCCCGATGGCAAGACGTTTTTCGAGTTTGTCGGCAATAACGGAGTGGGCGCAAATAGCTGCACTGAACGTTTTCGGAGTCACCATCGACAGTGAGGCCGTCGTGTCGTTCATGCGCAATCAACGTGATTGCCTTAATTAAGACTCAACTTTAGCACATTGGGTTGGGGGAAAATACAAAAAGCCCAAGAATCATATAGTTCCTGGGCTTTTGGTGATTTTGCTGTTTTCCCTAGCTGTTGCTCAGGGCGTCTGGTGCTTAGCCGGCGAAATTGGCTTCGGCAAACGACCAGTTAACCAGCGAAGCCAGATAGGTTTCGACGAACTTCGGGCGCATGTTGCGGTAGTCGATGTAGTAGGCGTGTTCCCAGACGTCGACGCAGAGCAGGGCCTTGTCGCC
>CAIYYE010000029.1 GCA_903930395.1 uncultured beta proteobacterium | reverse complement strand
CGGCCGATGCGCGTCCGCCGTGACGTCCGACAATCACCTCGCCGAGTTCCAGCAATTGCCGTGCATGCAGGCGCCCCTTTTCGAGCAGGGGCAGGAGATCGCCCGCTTCAGCCAGCGCCGTCGGCACGGCGTCAACAGTGATCAAATCGCAGCGACGGATCGCTGCCTCCGACAACTCCTGACGAATCAGCGAGTTTGAGCCAGCCGCATTGATATGGGTTCCCGCCTCCAGCCAGGCTGCGTCGAACAAGGGCTGCGCCGCGGTCGTTACTGCCCCGATCAGATCGCTGCCACGCACGGTGGCTTCGGCGCTCTCTGCCGGCACCACGGCGACGCCGGTCATTGCACTGAGGCGCAGGCAAAAATCGTGCAGTTTGTCCGCCTTGCGGCTGAAGACCTTGACCTGTTCCAGCGGCAAGGCAGCGCAGATTGCCCGGACATGGCCCTCGGCCTGCCAGCCTGCGCCGAATACGCCAGCCACGGCGGAGTCGGGACGGGCCAGCCAGCGGGCGGCGACACCACTGGCCGCACCGGTACGCATCATGCCCAGATAGTCGGCCTCGATGACGGCCTTGAGTTGGCCGGTCGCGGCGTCAAAGAGATGAACGAGAAAACGGTTGCCGCTCTTGTTGCTGGTGTAGGCCTTGTAGCCGATGACGCCTTGCGCTGGCAGCGCGCCCTGCAGAATGTGCAGGACCGTCTGCGGCAAGCGGCTGCGCGCGCGCGGCGTATCCAGCGCCATTCCGTTGGCCAGGTCGCGGTGCGCCGACTCGACGCCATCGAGCGCCATGTCCATGGTCAGCAACTGCTTTACGTCATTTTCGGAAAGAAACAGGGCCACGACTTTCTCCTAAACAATAGTCACATCCTGGCGGGCGAGAATCCGCCGCTCCAGCCAGCGACCGACAATAACCACGAGCAGCGCCCCGACGATCCCGACCACCTTGGCCGACCATTCCGGCAACGACGGCAGCCAGGCCTGCACACCGGGATCGGAAATGATCATTTGCCCGGCGACGTAGCCGAGCAAGGCGGCGCCGAGCAGGACAATGGACGGAAAGCGCTCCATCCAGTGCAGGATCAGCTGGCTCGACCAGACGATCAGCGGAATGCTGACGGCCAGCCCGAAAAGGAGCAGCGCCAGGCTGCCGTGGGCAGCGCCGGCGACGGCAATGACATTGTCCAGGCTCATCACGAAATCGGCGACAACGATGGTTTTCACCGCCCCCCAAAGATTCGCCGACGACTCGATGTCATGCCCTTCTTCATCCTCCGGCAGCATCAGCTTGACGGCAATCCAGACGAGCAGCAGGCCACCGACGAGTTTGAGCCAGGGCAGGTTCATGACCAGCGCGGCAAAAACAGTGAGCACGACGCGCAGACTGACAGCGCCAGCCACTCCCCAGAAAATGCCGGTCTTGCGCTGTTCGGGGGAAAGATTGCGGCAGGCCAGAGCGATGACGACAGCGTTGTCGCCGGAGAGCACGATGTCGATCAGGATGATCTGGCCGACAGCGATCCAGAAAACAGCAGAGGTGAGATCAAGTTCCATAAAATCCGGACGAAAAAAAGGCGGGCATGCAGCCCGCCTTTCTGGTTGAGCCAGGCTCGAATTTTACAGCAAGGCCTTGAGCAGCTTGGCCATTTCGGACGGGTTGCGCGTCACGGTGAAGCCACAGGCTTCCATGATTTCCAGCTTGGCATCAGCCGTATCGGCACCGCCGGAGATCAACGCACCAGCGTGACCCATGCGCTTGCCGGCCGGAGCCGTGACACCAGCGATGAAGCCAACGATCGGCTTCTTCATGTTGGCCTTGCACCACATGGCGGCTTCAGCTTCGTCAGGACCGCCGATTTCGCCGATCATGATGACCGCGTCGGTATCCGGATCGTCGTTGAAGGCCTTCATG
>CAIYYE010000028.1 GCA_903930395.1 uncultured beta proteobacterium | reverse complement strand
GAAGAAATGAGCCGCTGCATCCACTGCACCCGTTGCGTCCGCTTCGGTCAGGAAATCGGCGGCATCATGGAACTCGGCATGGCCAACCGCAACATGCACTCCGAGATCATGACCTTCGTCGGCCGTTCGGTGGATTCCGAATTGTCCGGCAACATGATCGACATGTGCCCGGTCGGTGCGCTGACCTCCAAGCCTTTCCGCTATACCGCCCGTTCCTGGGAACTGCAGCGCCGCAAGTCGGTCAGCCCGCATGATTCCGTCGGCGCCAACCTGGTTGTCCAGGTCAAGCACGAGAACGTGATGCGCGTTCTGCCGCGTGAAAACGAAGATGTGAACGAGTGCTGGATCTCGGACAAGGAGCGTTTCTCCTATCAGGCCCTGAGTTCCGACGAGCGCCTGACCAAGCCCATGGTCAAGCAGGGTGGCGAATGGAGGGAAGTCGACTGGAACGTCGCCCTCGATTACGTCGCCCACGGTCTCAAGGACGTTGCCCGCAACCATGGTGGTGATGCCGTGGCCGCACTGGCTGCGCAAAGCTCGACCGTTGAAGAACTGGCCCTGCTGGCCAAGGTCATGAAGGGCCTCGGTAGCGGCAATATCGATTTCCGCCCGCGCCAGAGCGATTTTTCCGCCGATGGCAAGCGCGCCGGCACGCCGTGGCTGGGCCTGCGTCTGGCCGAGATCAAGGATCTTGATGGCGCCCTGGTGGTCGGATCCTTCCTGCGCAAGGATCATCCGCTCATCGCTCAGCGTCTGCGTCAGGCTGCCAAGAAATACACCAAGGTCAGCCTGTTGTCGGTGACCGGTGACGATCAACTGATCAACCTGCATGCCCGCATGACCGTTGCCCCATCGCAACTGGCCGCTTCGCTGGCCGCCATCGTCAAGGCTGCGGCCGAGATCAAGGGTGTTGCCGTGCCGGCCGGGGTCGAAACGGCCAATGTCTGTGAAACGAGCAAGAAGATTGCCCAGAGCCTGGTTGATGGCGACAAGCGAGCCGTTTTCCTCGGCAATGTCGCGACCCAGTCGGCTGATGCGACGCAGTTGCAGGCCTTGTCGCTTGAACTTGGCAAGATAACCGGCGCTACGGTCGGTTTCCTCGGCGAAGGTGCCAATACCGTCGGTGCTTACGCCGCAGGCGCACTGCCTTCCGCTGCCAATGCCCGCCAGATGTTCGAGCAGCCCCGCAAGGCTTACGTTCTGATGGGTGTTGAGCCTGAATTCGATTGCGCCAACCCGCAACTGGTTCTTGGCGCCCTCAAGCAAGCCAGCCTGGTTGTTTACATGTCGGCATTCAAGCATGCACCGGCCCTTGAATACGCCGATGTGATCCTGCCGATTGCTCCCTACACCGAAACTTCGGGCACTTTCATCAATATCGAAGGGCGCATCCAGGGTTTCAACGGTGTGGCCAAGGCTCGTGGCGATGCCCGCCCGGCCTGGAAGCTGCTGCGTGTGCTCGGCAACGTCCTCAACCTCGACGGTTTTGGGTACGAGTCCAGCGAAGCGGTTCGCGATGAACTGCTGGGCAAGGGTACTGAATTCCTGACCGGTCTGAATAATGATCTCAAGGGCGTCGCCCTGGCTGTTCCGGCGGCTTCGTCTGCCGGCCTGCAGCGCATCGCCGATGTGCCGATCAACTTTGCCGACCCGCTGGCTCGTCGTGCCCCGGCTCTGCAGCAGACGGCTGATTCGGTTGCACCGACCGCCCGTCTTGCCGAGCAGACCATGGCCCAGATCGGCCTTGCCGACAAAGCCCAGGTTCGCGTCAGGCAGGGCAGTGGCGAGGCAATTCTGGTCGCCCGAACCGACAACAATGTGCCTGCCGGCTGCGTACGCGTCTCGGCGGCGCATGTGAGCACTGCGATGCTGGGCGACATGTTCGGCTCGATTACCGTGGAGCGTGCATAAATGGACGCATTGATGAATTTCGGCACAGGGATTTTCGGCGGCGCCTGGCCGGCCGTCTGGACCCTTATCAAGATCGTCCTGATCGTTGCGCCACTGATGCTCGGCGTCGCGTATCTGACCTATTTCGAGCGCAAGGTCATCGGTTACATGCAGGTCCGAATCGGTCCCAACCGGGTCGGTCCGTGGGGCCTGATCCAGCCGATCGCTGACGGCCTCAAGCTGCTGCTCAAGGAAATCATTGTTCCGACCACCGCCAGCAAGGGCATCTTCATCATCGCTCCGATGCTGGCGATTGCACCTGCCCTGGCTGCCTGGGCCGTGGTTCCCTTCACCGATTCACTGGTTGTTGCCAATATCGATGCGAGCCTGCTCTACATCATGGCGATTACCTCGATGGGGGTGTACGGCATTATTCTGTCGGGCTGGGCTTCCAACTCCAAGTATGCCTTCCTCGGCGCCATGCGCTCGGCCGCCCAGATGGTTTCCTACGAAATCTCGATGGGCTTCTCGCTGATTTGCGTGCTGATGGTTTCCAACAGCCTCAATCTGGTCGATATCGTCAATGTGCAGGACCAGGGCCGCTTCGCTGGCTGGGGTCTGAGCTTCCTGTCCTGGAACTGGCTGCCGCTCTTCCCGATGTTCATCGTCTACCTGATCTCCGGTACGGCTGAACTGAATCGCGCCCCGTTTGACGTGGCCGAAGGTGAATCCGAAATCGTTGCCGGTTTCCACGTTGAGTATTCCGGGATGGCCTTTGCGCTGTTCTTCCTGGCTGAATACGCCAACATGATCCTGGTTGCGGCTCTGACTTCCCTGCTGTTCCTGGGTGGCTGGCTGTCGCCGGTTGGTTTCCTGCCGGATGGCATCCTCTGGCTGTTCGCCAAGATGTCGGCCATTCTCTTCCTGTTCCTGTGGTTCCGGGCGACTTTCCCGCGCTACCGCTATGACCAGTTGATGCGTCTGGGCTGGAAGGTTTTCTTGCCGATCTGTCTGATCTGGCTGGTTGTTGTCGGCGTCTGGATGATGTCGCCGCTGAATATCTGGAAGTGAGGAGAGACTCATGGGTTCGATGAAGGAAATCTTCAACAGCCTCTTCCTCAAGGAATTGTTGAAGGGCATGTCGGTCACCGGGCGTTATTTCTTCGCCCGCAAGATCACCGTTCAATATCCGGAAGAAAAGACACCGCAGAGTTTCCGCTTTCGCGGCCTGCACGCCTTGCGTCGCTATCCGAATGGCGAGGAGCGCTGTATCGCCTGCAAGCTGTGCGAAGCCATCTGCCCGGCGCTGGCCATTACCATCGAGGCCGAGCCGCGCGATGACGGTTCCCGTCGCACGACGCGCTACGACATCGATCTGACCAAGTGTATTTTCTGTGGTTTCTGCGAAGAAGCCTGTCCGGTCGATGCCGTCGTCGAGACGCGCATTTTCGAATATCACGGCGAGAAGCGTGGTGACTTGTATTACACCAAGCAGATGTTGCTGGCCAACGGCGACCGCTACGAAGATCAAATCGCAAAAGACCGCGAACTTGATGCTTCTTACCGATAACAGGTGCTAGCGATGGATTTTCAAACTGCGGTTTTCTACTTCCTGTCGGCGATTCTGGTCTTCGCGAGCCTTCGCGTGATCACCGCCCGCAACCCGGTTCACGCCGCGTTGCACCTGATTCTGGCCTTCTTCACCTGTGGCGGCATCTGGGCCTTGCTGCAAGCCGAATTCCTGGCGATTGCCATCATCCTCGTCTATGTCGGCGCGGTCATGGTGCTCTTCCTCTTCGTCGTCATGATGCTCGATATCAATATCGACCGCATCCGTGAGGGCTTCTGGAACTACCTGCCGCTCGGCGCGCTGCTTGGTCTGCTCATGGCTCTCGAGATGAGCCTTGTCCTGGGTAGCAAGTACTTCCAGATTCCGGCGGCCGAAGCGCTGGTGCCGGCGGGTGTGTCCAATACGAAGAGTATCGGTGCCCTGATGTTTACCGACTACGTCTATCCCTTCGAGCTGGCCTCGCTCATTCTGCTGGTCGGCATGATCGCAGCGATCGTTCTGACCTACCGCGGTCCGAAGAAGTCCAAATACACCAACCCGAATGAGCAGGTCTTCGTCAAGGCGAAGGATCGCGTCCGCGTCCTGCAAATGCCGGTTGAAAAAGACTGAACCCCGGGGAACCCATGCTAACTCTCTCTCTCTCCCATTTCCTGATTCTGGGCGCGATTCTCTTCGCGATCAGCGTCGTCGGCATCTTCCTCAACCGGAAGAACCTGCTGGTGCTGTTGATGACCATCGAGTTGATGCTGCTGGCGGTCAACATGAATTTCGTGGCGTTTTCCCACTACCTGAATGATCTCTCCGGTCAGATCTTCGTCTTCTTCATCCTGACTGTTGCCGCCGCCGAGTCGGCAATCGGCCTGGCCATTCTGATCGTGCTGTTCCGCAACCTCAAGAGCATCCATGTGGATGACCTGGGCAGCCTGAAGGGTTAAACATGGAAATGCAAAAACTCTATCTGCTCGTTCCCATGGCACCGCTCGTCGGCGCCATGATTGCCGGCCTGTTCTGTCGGGTGATTCCGCGCTGGGTGGCCCATACCGCCACCATCGCCGGCGTCGCCATCGCCTTCATCGCCTCGGTCATCATCTTCAAGGATGTTCTGGCCGGCCACACCTTCAACGGTACGGTCTACACCTGGCTGACCAGCGGCGACTACACCTTCGAGGTCGGTTTCCTGATTGATACGCTGACCACCACGATGATGCTGGTCGTCACCTTCGTGTCCCTGATGGTGCATATCTACACCATTGGCTACATGCAGGAAGATCCGGGCTACAACCGCTTCTTCAGTTACATCTCGTTGTTCACCTTCTCCATGCTGATGCTGGTGATGAGCAACAACTTCATGCAGCTCTTCTTCGGCTGGGAAGCGGTTGGTCTCGTTTCCTACCTGCTGATCGGTTTCTGGTACACCCGCCCGACCGCCATCTTCGCCAACATGAAGGCCTTCCTGGTCAATCGTGTCGGTGACTTCGGCTTCATCCTCGGCATCGGCCTCGTCCTCGCCCATTTCGGCACCCTCGACTATAAGACTGTCTTCGAGAAGGCTCCGGAACTCGCAGCGACCATGATCAACATCTGGGGTGCCGCTGAATGGTCCCTGATGACGGTCACCTGTATCTGCCTGTTCATCGGCGCCATGGGCAAATCGGCCCAGGTTCCTCTGCATGTCTGGCTGCCTGACTCGATGGAAGGCCCGACCCCGATCTCCGCACTGATCCATGCTGCAACGATGGTGACGGCCGGTATCTTCATGGTCGCCCGCATGTCGCCGCTGTTCGAACTGTCGACCACGGCACTCTCCTTCGTCATCGTGATCGGTGCGATTACCGCGCTGTTCATGGGCTTCCTGGGCATCATCCAGAACGACATCAAGCGCGTCGTGGCCTATTCCACGCTGTCGCAGCTTGGCTACATGACGGTTG
>CAIYYE010000027.1 GCA_903930395.1 uncultured beta proteobacterium | reverse complement strand
GCGGTTGTTCCTTGTCGCACAGAGCCTTCAGCAGCTTGGCGACGGCCAGCGGCTGGAGCTCGACATCAGTTTCGACCAGGATGCCACGGTCGGCACCAATGGCCATGGCCGTGCGCAGGGTTTCCTGGCAGGCGGCGACGCCGCAGGAGACGGCGATGACTTCGGTCGCGATGCCGGCTTCTTTCAGACGCACAGCTTCTTCGATGGCGATTTCGTCGAAGGGGTTCATGCTCATCTTGACGTTGGCCAGATCGACACCAGTGCCATCGGCCTTGACGCGGACCTTGACGTTGTAATCAACGACGCGTTTGACGGGTACGAGAATCTTCACCTGCATCTCCTTTTGGATTCAACTTTTTTGAATTACTGCCGCCTGTTTGACAGGCGATCACTCAAACAGCACAATGACCATACTGTGTCGTATGGAAAAGCATACGGTAGCGTATGGAAAACAAACCTGTCAAGCCCTTGATTAAATCCTCATCAGCCAAACCTCGCAAGAGCGCCGCCGTGGCGCGCACCCAACTCGACCCGGAACGCTGGGTGGACGAGGCGATCGACGTGCTCGCCCGCGAAGGGGTTACCGGCCTGCGCGTCGAGGTGCTGGCCAAGCGATGCGGTGTGACCAAGGGCAGTTTCTACTGGCATTTCAAGGACAGGCAGGCGCTGCTCGATGCCGTGCTCGAACAATGGAAAATCGGCCGTATCCGCGACATCGAAAAAACCACCTCGGTCACGGCCGGCAACGAAAGCCAGCAGCTGCACTACGCCATTGAAGTATATGGCGCCAGCCGGAACCGCAAGGGCATGGCGATCGAACTGGCCGTGCGTGACTGGGCGCGCCATGATACGCGGGCAGCAGCCATCGTCGAATCGGTCGACCTCTATCGGCTCGAATGTACGCGCAAGCTGTTCGTCGCAGCCGGCATGTCGGACGCCGAAGCCAAAAGCCGCAGCCTGTTGCTGTATGCCTGCGTCTTTGGCTTGTCGCTGATGCACTACACGCAGTTCGACGACAATCTGGCCGATCTCAAACAGCGTATCGCCGAACGCATCATTGCCAGCTAGCCGGAGCAGGCGCCGGCGTTCAGACCCTGTTCCCAGGTCCGCAAATCGGCGGCCAATTGCTCGACCGTTGCCGACAAGGCCGCCACCCCGCCACGCGCATCATGGCTGCCCGCTGTTTTCCGGATGTCCAGATCGAGCTGGGCGATCTGGCGACGGCTGCGATCGAGCAGGATCGCCCGCCCCCTGAGGACGCCTTCGCTGCGCTCCGGAGTGGCGAAGACCTGGCTGAATTCAGTGATTTCGAGGCGGAGCAGACAAGGGCTGTGGCCCTGTCCGGCAACCGAATAATCGAGCTGCTGCATCAAGCGCTGCTGGATCATCTGGGCAGGTGGACCGGCCCAGCGCGCGCGCGCGTATTCACGCAGGCGGGCGGCATCGACATAGGCCAGCCGATAGTCGATGCCCAAGGTATCGAACCACAAGGGCGCCCGGACTTCCAGCGCCAGCGAGGGCCGACGTGGCGAGGCGAGCAGACTGGCCGGAGCCGGACCGAAATCATAGACGGCCAGGGCAATATCGCCACCGCGCTTGCCACCGGTGAAACAGGCCGATAACAGCGCGCACAAGAAGAGGGTCAGCAGCCAGCGCATGCTATTTCTCCCCGACCGGACTAAAGCCCGCCTCGCCCGGACCAGGCGCCAGTGCGGGTGCGCCGAAGACCAGTCCCTGCGGCGAGTCTTCCAACACCCGAAGGACGCGGCTCAATTGGCGTGAGGTGAGCGAGAAGTCGGTGGCCAGTTCATTTAGGCGGGGCATCAACGCCGCCGTACCGCCGGCCGAGGCATCGCCGATGGCGACATCGAGCTTGTCGGTCGCCACCTGCATCTTGCCGATCAGGACACGGGTATCGGCGAGCAAGGGCTGAACTTCGCCAGCCGCTTGCGACAGGTTGCGGATATTGCGGTCATCGAGCAGTTTCTTGACCTGCACCAGCGTCGTGTTGAGGTTTTCGAGGACCGGCTTCATGTGACCGGAAGCCGCTTCGAGATTGATCAGGGTCGCCTTGAGGTGCGTCCGGTTTTCGTCATCGAGGATGGCGTTGGCGCTGATCATCATCTGGCGCGCCTGCTTGAGTGTCGCCATGCCGGTCTCACCGAGTTCTTCGAGCAAGGACGGAATCATCGTGATACGCGGCGGATGTTCGTCGTTGGGCGCCAGCGCGTCGCCGTCCTTGCCGGTTTCGAGCAGGAGGATATGGGCCAGACCGGTGACGCCCTGATAGTTCAGTTTGGCCACCGTCCCCTTGGTCAGCGGCACGTCGTCATTGACCGAGATGGTGATCAGGATATTGCTGTAATCCTCGGGATCAAGACGAATGTCACTGACCTTGCCGACCCGGATACCGCGATAACGCACCTGGGCCTGTGGATTGAGTCCGCCAATATTTTGCTTGGTGACGACGATGTACTGATGTTCCGATTCATCGCCGCCGTTCAGCCAATAGAGGGCGAGCAAGGCCGCCGCCCCGAGGAGGAGGGCAAACAGACCGGCAGCGAAGGCGTATGACTTGTTTTCCATGAGTGCGATTAAAGCAGTTTCCGGCGATCGGCGCCAAAAAAGCCGGTGACGAAGGGGTGATCGACGGTCATTACCTCGGCTTTCGGGCCAAAGGCGATGATGTGCTGATCAGCCAGGACGGCAACATGGGTCGCCAGCCCGGCCAGGGTGTTGAGATCGTGGGTGACCATGACGACTGTCAGCCCGAGTTCGCGCTGCAGATCGCCGACGAGTTCGACGAAATTCTGGCTGCGGTCGGGGTCGAGACCAGCCGTCGGCTCATCGAGCAGCAACAGTTCAGGCTCCAGGGCCAGGGCGCGGGCCAGGGCGACGCGCTTGACCATGCCGCCTGACAACTCGGCCGGCATCAGTTTGCCGTGATCGGCCTCCAGCCCGACCATCGCCAGCTTGAGATGCACCAGCCGGCGTATCCAGTCCGCATCCAGACAGCGCAACTCGCGCAAGGGGAAGGCAATGTTGTCGAACACCGACAATGCCGAAAACAGGGCACCGTGTTGAAACAACATACCGAGACGGCGACGCAGATTGCGCTGCGTCTCGATATCCGGGTCGTTGAGATCAACACCAAAAAGTCGGACGCTGCCGGAGTCCGGGCGTAGCAGGCCGAGGATTTCGCGCAAAAGCGTGGTTTTGCCGCTTCCCGAGCCTCCCAGCAAGCCGACGATCTGGCCCGCTTCAACCCGCAGGGAAAGATCACGATGGACCGCTTTGCCGCGATAGCTGGCACAAACGCCATCCAAGGCAATGACCGGCGGCTGGCTCATAGTTGCGGCACACCGATCTGCCGGGTAAAGACGGCGAAAATGGCATCGAACAGTATGACCGTGGTAATCGCCGTCACCACGGCGCTGGTCGTGTTGGCCGAAAGACTTTCGGTATTCGGTTTGACGTGCAGACCAAAGTGACAGGCAACGATGGCGATGACAAAGCCGAAAACAACGCCCTTGCTCAAACCGATGATCAGATTGGCCACCGGCACGGCGCGCGGCAGATTGTCGAGAAAATAGATCAGGGACAGATCAAGCTGGAGCAGCGCGGCGAGCATGCCACCGAAAAGCGCCACCGCCGAAGTCCACAGCACGAGCAGGGGCATGGCCACCGTCAAACCGATAATCTTCGGCAAAACCACACGGATACTGCGCGATATGCCCATCGTCGATAGCACATCGATTTCTTCGGTCACCCGCATCACGCCGATCTGCGCCGTCATGGCCGAACCGGATCGCCCGGCCACCAGCACGGCAACGAGCACCGGCCCCAGTTCACGAATGATCGAGATGCCGAGAATATTGACGATGAAAAGGTCGGCACCAAAGCTCTTCAATTGCAGTGCCGAGAGATAGCTGATTGTTACGCCGATCAGGAAGCCGACCATGGCCGTAACCGCCAGCGCCTGCGCCCCCGCCTTGTAAACGTTGGCCGTACATTCCTTCCACGGCACATCCTGCGGATGACGGGCGAGATAGGCCAGATCGAGCAGCAACTGGCCAAACAGGGCGACCATCCCGCGCAGGTTGCCACCCGCCTTGAGAACCAGCGCACCGATCATTTCAGGGAAGGGCACCCTGGGCCTGGCTGGCTCGTGGAGCTCTTGCGGCAACCCGGCTACCCGGAGCAGGGCTTGCCGATGCAGATCGCTGATTACCAGGGCACTTGGCCAGGCACCACCCCACGAACGCCAGAGCAGCACGGCAGCAGCGCTATCCAGGCGCGTCACGGCGGCCAGGTCCCAATGCTCGACGCCCGCCGGGCAGGTCGCCAGGCGAGCCTGCAAAACCGGCAGTTGCGGCAGCATTTCAGCCAGTGTCCAGCAACCGGACAGTACCACCCTCCCCGGCTCGACCTGCAAGCTCGGGGAGTCGCTCACGCGATTTTCCTCGTGGACTTTGAGCGGAGCGTGTATTCGCGTCCGAGTTGTTTCCAGACGGTGGCTTCTTCACCAAAAGCCGCCGCCGTCCATGGATTGGCGGCCAGCCAGTCGGCTGGCAATTCGATGATGAAACCGTTTTCGCTACGACTCGCCCGCCAGGCCGGAATCGCCCGATCATCGCGCGTGCGGTGCAAGAGCACGGCCAGACGCAGGCAGAAAATGAGATCCCAGGCGCTGTCATGGGCCGGAATCGCCCCCAGCTTTTCGAGCTTGCCGCGATGGCCGAGTACCAGCATGGCCAGTCGTGCCTGATCCTTCTTGGAGAATCCGGGCATGTCGGCATAGGTCAGGATGTAAGCACCGTGCTTGTGATAAGCGTTGTGCGCGACGGAAATGCCAATTTCATGGACCCGGCAGGCCCAGGACAGGAACTGCACATCCGCCTCGCTCGGCGCCCCACCCGACAGTTGGGTGAGCGCCGACAGCGCACTGGCTTCGACCCGCTCGACCTGGTCGCCTTCGACCTGATAGCGACGCCGGAACTGGGCCACGGTCGAATCACGCATATCGTGCTGATGGAAGCGACCGAGCAGATCGTAGAGCACACCCAGTCGCAAGGCACCTTCGGCATAGGTCATGCGCTCGATATCGAGTTCTTCGAAAATCGCCGACATGATGGCCACGCCGCCCGGAAACACCGGCAGACGGTCACCCTTGACACCCGGCAGGTCGAGCGCTTCGGCCGAACCGGCCTTGACGAGCAGGTTGCACAGCGTCTCCAGCCCGACCCGCGTGATGCCGCTTTCGCCGTTGGGATTGAGGCCGTTGAGTTCCAGCACATCGGCAATCGCCCGGGCTGAACCGGATGAACCGATGGCTTCCTTCCAGCCCAGACGCTGGTAATCGGCGGCGATCAGCTCGATTTCCTTGGCCGCCGCGACCTGCGCCTCGCGCAGGCGCTTGCGGTCGATACGGCGATCCGGAAAAAAGCGCAGCGTGTAGCTGACGCAGCCCATGTACAGCGATTCCATGAGCTGCGGCTCGTGCCGTTTGCCGATGATGAATTCAGTCGAGCCACCGCCAATGTCGATGACCAGACGCTTGTGGGCCGCCGAGGGCAAGGAGTGCGAGGCGCCGATGTAGATCAGCCGGGCTTCTTCGCGACCGGCAATGACCTCGATGGGAAAGCCGAGCGCTTCCTCGGCCTTGGGCAGGAACTCAAAAGCGTTCTTGGCAACGCGCAAGGTATTGGTCGCCACGGCGCGCACTGCACCCTTGTCCAGGCCGCCCAGTCTTTCGCCAAAACGGCGCAAGGCATCGAGCGCGCGTTCCTGGGCCGGGCCATCAAGGTGCTTGTCCGGTAGCAGGCCGGACGCCAGGCGTACCGGCTCCTTCATGGAGTCCAGCGTATAAATCTGGTTGTCGACCACGCGCCCGACCTGCAGACGGAAGCTGTTGGAGCCCAGATCGACGGCGGCGACGGTTTCGTAAATCATTTTTTGCAATGCACAGGATGCTTGAACTGGCCGGCATTCTACCACTCGCCCCCGAACCCCATTATTTCCGCCATGCAATAAAAAGCCCGCCGACTTGCATCGGCGGGCTTTGGCGAACGACAGGACCGCTTAGCTGGCCAGCGCGTTCTTGATCTGCTCCAGCGTGGACGGATCGTCGATGGTCGTCAGATCGCCCGGATCGCGGCCTTCGGCCAGTGCCTGCAGCGAACGGCGCAGCATCTTGCCGGAACGGGTCTTGGGCAGGCCAGTCACGAAGTGCACGCGGGCCGGGCGGCCAATGGCGCCGAGAATGCTGTCGACCGTGCCAAAGACTTCCTTCTCCAGCGCCTTGACCAGCTCTGGCGTAGCAACCTTGGAAGCATCCTTGACGACGGCGAAAGCCATCGGTACCTGGCCCTTGAGCTTGTCTTCGACACCGACCACGGCCACTTCGGCAATCGCCGGGTGGTTCTGGATGGCTTCCTCGATTTCACGGGTGCCCTGTCGGTGACCGGCGACGTTGATGACGTCGTCGGTGCGGCCCAGAATCGTGAAGTACCCGTCGTCGTCCTTGATCGCCCAGTC
>CAIYYE010000026.1 GCA_903930395.1 uncultured beta proteobacterium | reverse complement strand
TAGATCGGCAGCGGCATCAGCGACGGGGTTTCGTCGCAGGCGTAGCCGAACATCAGGCCCTGGTCGCCGGCGCCCTGATTGAGGTTGTCGTCGTAGGCCTTGTCCACGCCCTGGGCGATGTCCGGGCTCTGCTTGTCGTAGGCGACGAGCACGGCGCAACCCTTGTAGTCGATGCCGTAGTCGGTGTTGTCGTAGCCGATGCGCTTGATCGTGTCGCGGGCGATCTGAATGTAATCGACGTTGGCGTTGGTGGTGATTTCACCGGCCAGGACGACCAGGCCGGTATTGCACAAGGTTTCTGCCGCGACGCGGGAATGCTTGTCCTGGGCCAGGATGGCATCGAGGATGGCATCGGAAATCTGGTCGGAAACCTTGTCCGGATGGCCTTCGCCAACCGATTCGGAAGTAAAGAAATATTCGCTCATGCGAAGCTCCAGTGGTCCTTTGATCCGGCGTTACCAACCTCGGACCACGAGCAGGCGACGCTTTAGCAGAATTTATTAGTCGCCCTGCAAGTTGTCTCTTTAACTCGGCGAACGGATAATATTAAACTTTTCTCAGGGGGAAACAACCCCCGGAGCCTCATGGTTTTTATCTTCCGCCTACTTTCGCTGTTGCCGTTAAGCATTCTGCATGTCCTCGGCGGTGCGCTCGGTCGCCTGACCTACTGGCTGTCGCCGACCTATCGTCGGCATCTGCGGGAAAACATTGCCCAAGCCGGCCTGGCGCCGTCATTGCGTGGCCGGATCGCGGCCGAAACGGGCAAGCAGATGCTCGAACTGGCCCGTATCTGGATGCGTCCGCTCGAGGAGGCGATTCCGCTCGTCGCCGACGTGGTCGGCTGGGAGCATGTCGAGGCGGCGCAACAGGCGGGCAAGGGCATCGTTTTCCTGACGCCGCACCTCGGCTGTTTTGAAATCACGGCGCAGTATCTTTCCTCCTTCGGCGATATTACGGTGCTCTATCGCGCGCCCAAGTCGGCCGTTGCGCAGGAGTTGATCCTGACCGGCCGCAAGCGGGCGCAACTGCATCTGGCGCCGGCCGATCTTTCGGGCGTGCGCGCCCTGATCAAGGCCTTGAAGAAGGGTCAGATGGTCGGCATGTTGCCCGATCAGGCGCCGAAAACCGGGGAGGGCGTCTGGCTCAAGTTCTTCGGTCGCTATGCCTATACCATGACCCTGGCCGCACGCCTCACCGAAACCGGCGCTGCCTCATTGCTGACCTGGGGCGAGCGCCTGCCGGGTGGGCGCGGCTATCGGGTCCACTTCGCACTGCCGCAGAATCCGCTGGCCGGTTCCACGGTTGAGCGGGCGCAACAGATCAACAGCGAAATCGAAACCCTGATTCGCCAGTGCCCCACCCAGTACCTGTGGGGCTATAACCGGTACAAACGACCGAGCGGCGCCGAGCCGCCGCCGGTGGCGTGAGTTAGTCATGAAGGTGATGCTTACCTACGTTCTGGTCGGGTTTCTCTGGCTGCTGCACTGGTTGCCCTTGCCCGTCCTGCGTGCACTGGGCTGGGGCCTGGGGCGTTTGCTCTATGCCCTGGGGCGAGAGCGGCGGAATGTGGCACTGACCAACCTGCGGCTGTGTTTTCCCGAGCAGAGCGAGGCCGAGCGCGAAGACCTGGCGCGTCGCCATTTCGTCGCTTTCTCGCGGGCGGTTCTGGATCGCACCCTTGGCTGGTGGGCCTCGAAGGAAAGGCTGGAGCGGATTGTCCGGATACGGGGCGTCGAACATCTCACTGATCCCGATGGCCGGCCGGTGATCATGCTGTCGCCGCACTTTGTTGGGCTCGACGCCGCCGGGACGGCGATTTCGCTGCACATTTCGGGCTGCAGCGTTTTCTCGAAGCAGAAAAATCCCGTCCTTAACAAGCTGCTCTATGATGGACGAATGCGTTTCAACGAGTCCATCCTGCTCTCGCGCCAGGATGGCATGCGCAAGATTGTCAAGGCGATGAAGGCCGGCTATCCGTTTTATTATTTGCCGGACATGGATTTTGGCCCCGAAGAGTCGATCTTTGTCCCCTTCTTTGGCGTTCAGGCCGCGACAATTCCTGCCTTGTCGAGGCTGGTTCGCCTGACCGGGGCGCGTGTCGTGCCGATCATTTGTCAGCAGGTGCAAGACGGCTACGAGACCGAGGTCATGCCGCCCTGGGATAATTTTCCCGGCGAAAGCGTCGAAGCCGACACGGCATTCATGAACCGATTTATCGAAAGCCAGGTGCTGCGTATGCCGGCGCAGTATTTCTGGTTGCACAAGCGTTTCAAAACCCGGCCCCCCGGAGAACAGAGGTTTTACAAATGAACAGCCTGAAAATTGAAATTCGCCCCGTGACACCGCCGGATGTGCCGGCGATCTCGGCCCTGGCCCGCGAAATCTGGCAGGCCACCTACCCTGGCATCATCACCCAGGAGCAGATCGACTTCATGCTCGAGCAGCGCTACGGCCATGAACGCCTGCTCGACGATCTTGAGGATGGCGAGAAGTGGCTGGACCAGGCCTTTTTCGGTGATCGCCGCGTCGGCTTTGCCTTCAGCGAAATCTACAAGGGCGAATTCAAGCTCGACAAACTGTATATCCACCCCGATGTGCAGCGTCAGGGCGTTGGCGGCCAGTTGATTGCCCACGTTGCGGCGCGGGCAAAAAATGCGGGTTACCCCTGCGTCATCCTGGCGGTCAACAAGCGTAATGACAAGGCCATCGGTTCGTACAAGAAATATGGCTTCGAGGTTCGCGAAGCGATCGTTGACGATATCGGTCATGGTTATGTCATGGACGATTTCGTGATGGAGAAGAAGCTTTAGGCGCTATTTGTCTCTGCTATGCTTTTCAAAATTAATCGCTAAGGCAATACGTGAAACTCAAATTCTCCAAGATGCATGGCCTGGGCAACGATTTCGTCGTGCTCGACGGCATACGCCAGTCCCTGTCGCTGACGCCGGAACAGTTGTGCTATCTGGCCGACCGCCATTTCGGCGTCGGCTGCGACCAGATTCTGCTGGTTGAAAAGGCGACCCAGCCGGGCGTCGATTTTCGCTACCGGATTTTCAATGCCGATGGTGGCGAGGTCGAGCAGTGCGGCAATGGCGCGCGCTGCTTCGTGCGTTTCGTCCATGAGCAGGGCCTGACCGACAAGCGCGAGATTCGTGTCGAAACGATGAAGGGGCTCATTGCGCCGCGTCTCGAAGGCGATGGGAATGTGACGGTGGATATGGGCGTGCCGCGCTTCTTGCCGGCTGAAATCCCTTTCCTTGCCGACGACGACGTGATCGTCCATATGCTCGACGTGGCCGACGAAACGCTCGAAACCAGCGTCGTCTCGATGGGCAATCCGCATGCCGTGCAGGTGGTGGATTGCGTCGACGCGGCGCCGGTCGGCCAACACGGCCCCTTGATCGAAAAGCATCATCGCTTCCCGCAGCGCGTCAATGCCGGCTTCATGCAGATTGTCGACCGGCACGCCATCAAGCTGCGCGTCTACGAGCGTGGCGCCGGTGAAACCATGGCTTGCGGTACGGGGGCATGTGCCGCCGTCGTTGCAGGCATCCGGCGCGGTCTGCTCGATTCGCCGGTGCGCGTGACGACACGCGGCGGCGACCTCAACATAGCCTGGGGCGGAACTGACCGGCCGGTCCTGATGACCGGCCCGGCCGTCACCGTCTTTACTGGAGAAATCGAATTATGAGCGCCATGTTCCCGGAAGAAATTGCCGATTACTTGAAGAACAACCCTGGCTTTTTCGAGCAGTACGCCGACCTCATGGCGCAGATTTTCGTGCCGCATCCGCACGGCGGACGCACCGTTTCGCTGGCCGAGCGCCAGATGCTGACGCTGCGCGACAAGAATCGGGCGACCGAAAGCAAACTGGCCGAACTGATTTCGTTTGGCGAGGAAAATGACCAGATCAGCGAAAAGGTGCATCGCCTGTCCGTTGCGCTGATTGCTGCCGAGACCTTTCAGGCCGTGATTCATCTGCTCAACTTCCACCTGCGCGACGACTTTGCCGTCCCGCATGTTGCCTTGCGCCTGTGGGACAAACCCGCCGAGATCGAAGACCTGCCGGAGTTCGCGGCGGTCAGCGAAGAGTTGCAGGTTTTTGCCGAAACGCTGGCCCGGCCGTACTGCGGCTCGACGGCCGGTTTTGGCACGAC
>CAIYYE010000025.1 GCA_903930395.1 uncultured beta proteobacterium | reverse complement strand
CGGCCGCCCTGACGGCTTTCCTGATAAATGGTAAATCGCATTAGATCGGTTTCCTGAGTTTGTCGACAAAGCGGCCAATCCAGTTTGGCGCCGGCTTCGGACGGGGTGGGGTGACAGTTTCGACCAGCGCTTTTTGCAGGGCAAAGACGCTTTGCGGCCGGTAAAGGTGATTGAGGTTGAGACACCAGTCGATGATTTCGAGCAGACGGTCCGAGAACTGGCCATCCCAGCGCATCATGGCCGGCACCAGGGTGTCCTTTTTCATGCGCAGGTCGGCCGCCTGCGGCGCGCTGCCGGCCAGGCAGGCATACATCGAGGCGCCGACGCTGTAGATGTCGCTCCATGGCCCGAGATCCTTGCGCGAGCCGTAATGCTCGGGCGAGGCAAAGCCGGGGGTATACATCGGCTTGAGGATGGGCTGGTCGGTCGCCAGCGTCTGGCGGGCGGCCCCGAAGTCGATGAGGACCGGCGTGTTGTCGCTGCGCAAATAGATGTTCGAGGGTTTGAGGTCGAGATGCAGCAGCTTGTTCGAATGAACTTCGCGCAAGCCGTTCAGCATGCGGGTAAAGACGCCGCGGATGAAACGCTCGGAAATGTGTCCCTGATGTTTCTGGATGAACTCCTGCAACGTCCGGCCGTGCTCGTATTCCATGACCATGTAAACGGTTTCGTTGGCGCGAAAGAAGTTCAGCACGCGAATCACGTTGGGATGGGACAAACGGGCCAGGGCCCGGCCTTCCTCGAAGAAGCACTTCATGCCATAGCGGAAGGCCCCGAGGTGCTCGGCACTAATCACCGGGTTAATTTCACCGCGTGTCCGCAAGGCCAGGCTATTCGGCAGGTACTCCTTGATGGCCACCTGTTCGCCCGCGTGATCGGTCGCCAGATAGACAATGGAAAAGCCGCCGAGCGAAAGCTGGCGGTCGATGGTGTACTCCTCCAGCGTGAAGCCGTTGGGTAGTGGCTGATTGGCTTGTTGCGCCATGGATCTCGCGGTTAATATGCAATTTCAGGCATTTTCGGGCGTGTTGTCCGGACTGTAAAGCAGGAGGCTCCCGATAATGATTTGTAGTATGACTGGTTATGCCGTTAAAACGCGAGATTTTGAACAAGGAAGCTTGCAACTAGAGCTAAAAAGCGTCAATTCGCGGTATCTCGATTTTCATTTCCGGGTTGCCGAAGACCTCCGTTCACTCGAAATCCCGCTGCGCGAATTGCTCGCGACGAAAATCACGCGCGGCAAGGTGGAGTGTCGCCTCTCTTTCAATGCGGCCGCGGCCAAGGCCGAACAACTGAAAATCAACGGCGAATTGCTCGTCACGCTCAAGTCTCTGAACGAACGTGTGCGCAGCGAAATGCCCGAAGCGACGCCGCTGTCGGTTAACGAAACCCTGCGCTGGCCGGGCATGTTCGGCGAACAGAACGTCGATTTTGCCGCCCTCAGCCCGGAAGTCATGGCCCTGGCCCGCGAGGCGCTGGCCGATTTCACCGCGACGCGCGGCCGCGAAGGTGACAAACTGGCCGACACCATCATCGACCGCGTCAACGCCATGCGCGACATCGTCCGCCGCGTCGCCCCACGCATTCCCGAAGCCCAGGCCATCTACACCGACAAGCTGCGCCAGCGCCTGACCGAAGCCCTCGGCGGCGCCAGCGACGAGCGCGTGCTGCAGGAAGTTGCCGTCTTTGCCACGCGCATCGATGTCGCCGAAGAACTGGCCCGTCTGACGACCCACCTCGATGAAGTCGAGCGGGTCCTGAAACACGGCGGCGCCTGCGGCAAGCGCCTCGATTTCCTCATGCAGGAACTCAATCGCGAAGCCAATACACTCGGCTCGAAGTCGGCGATCACCGAAGTGTCGCAGGCATCAATGGAACTCAAGCTGCTCATCGAACAGATGCGCGAGCAGATCCAGAATCTGGAGTAAGCCATGCCCGGCAATCTTTACGTCGTCGCGGCGCCCTCCGGGGCCGGCAAGACCACCTTGGTTCGGCTGCTGCTTGAGCAGGAATCAGGCGTCCAGTTGTCGATTTCCTACACGACGCGGAGTCCGCGTTCGGGTGAGGTGAATGGGGAGGCCTACCACTTCGTCGATGCGACCGAATTCCAGGCCATGATCGGCCGCCAGGAATTCCTCGAATGGGCCGAAGTGCACGGTAATTTCTACGGCACGTCGAAGAAATGGATTGCCGACCAGTTGGCGGCCGATCGTGATGTCCTGCTCGAGATCGACTGGCAGGGCGCGCAGCAGGTGCGCGAGCTGTTTCCGCAGGCGATTGGTATCTTCATCCTGCCGCCGTCGATGGAAGAGCTGACGCGTCGTCTGACCGGTCGCGGCACCGACAGTGCGGACGTCATTTCCCGGCGTCTGGCCGCGGCGCAGGCCGAAATGCGGCATGTCGGGGAATTCGACTATGTTATTATTAACGACCAGTTGGCTCAGGCGCTGGACGATCTTCGCGCGGTTGTGCGGGCGTCACGGCTGAGCTTTGGGGCGCAGCGTGCGCGTCACGCCGCCCTGTTTCAAAGAATGATCTGATTTTGAGGTTGCCCCATGGCTCGCGTTACCGTTGATGACTGTTTGAAAAGAATCCCCAATCGCTTCATGATGACCCTGGCTGCAGCGCATCGCGCCCGTCAGCTGGCCAATGGCGCAACGCCGCTGGTCGATGGCGAGAAGCACAAGCCGACGGTCGTCGCACTCAAGGAAATGGGCGCCGGCAAGATTGGTCTGGAAGTGCTCAACCGCGGCCAGTCCTGAAAGCAGGGGCGGTGAAGACTGATGGATTCTGCGCCGTCGCCTCTGCCGCCTGCTGATGAGGAGCCCGCTTACCGGGTTTTCCTCGATAGTCTCGATTACCTTTCCCCCGCCGATCTAGAGAAAATCAAGGCTGCGTACGCTTACGCGGCCAAGGCGCACGCCAATCAGCGGCGCATGTCGGGTGAAGCCTATATCACGCACCCGCTGGCCGTTGCCGGCGCGGTTGTCGAATGGCGGATGGATGGCGACGCCATCGCCGCTGCCCTGCTCCACGATGTGCTCGAAGACACCGGCACGACCAAGCACGAGCTGGCCGAGAAATTCGGCAAGGAAGTCGCCGAACTGGTCGATGGCCTGTCCAAGCTCGACAAGATGGAATTTGCCTCCTACCAGGAGGCGCAGGCCGAGAATTTTCGCAAGATGCTGATGGCCATGGCGCGCGATTTGCGCGTTGTGCTCATCAAGCTGGCCGACCGTCAGCACAACATTCAGACCATGTCGGCGATGCGCGCTGACAAGCGCACCCGCATTGCCCGCGAAACGCTCGAAATCTACGCGCCTATTGCCTTGCGGCTTGGCTTGAACAAGCTCTATCGGGAATTGCAGGACACCTCCTTCCGGCTCATCCACCCGCACCGCGCCGCCGTGCTGACCAAGGCGCTGAGCACGGCACACGGTAACCGTAAGGAACTGCTGACGCGGATTCTCGACGGCATCAACGAAAAGCTCACGCACGCCGGCCTCAAGGCCCAGGTCTTTGGCCGCGAGAAGAGCCTGTACTCGATTTTCCGCAAGATGAAGGACAAGCACCTGTCGTTTTCGCAGGTGCTCGATATCTATGGCTTTCGCGTCGTCGTCGACAATGTGCCGACCTGCTACCTGGCGCTCGGCGCCCTGCACAGTCTTTTCAAGCCGGTGCCCGGCAAGTTCAAGGACTACATCGCGATTCCCAAGGCCAACGGCTACCAGTCGCTGCATACAACCCTGATCGGCCCCTACGGTACGCCGGTCGAGGTGCAGATTCGGACGCGCGAAATGCACAACGTCGCGCAGGAAGGTGTCGCCGCGCACTGGCTCTACAAGGACATGGACGAGAGCAGCGCCGACCTGCAGATCAAGACGCACAAGTGGCTGCAGTCGCTCCTCGAAATGCAGACCAGCGACTCGGCCGAGTTCTTCGAGAACGTCAAGATCGATCTCTTCCCGGACGAGGTTTACGTCTTCACGCCCAAGGGCAAGATCATGGCCATGCCGCGTGGCGCCACCGTGGTCGACTTCGCCTATGCCGTGCACACCGATGTCGGCCACCATTGCTCGGCGGCGCGGGTCAATCACGAACTCTCGCCGCTGCGCACCGACCTGCGCAATGGCGATCTGGTCGAAATCATCACCTCGCCGCAGGCCAGCCCCAATCCGGTGTGGCTGACCTACGTCAAGACGGGGCGGGCACGCAGCAAGATCCGTCATTTCCTGCGCACCATGCAGAACGAGGAATCGGCCCGTCTTGGCGAGCGCCTGCTGCGCCAGGAACTGCTCTCGCTCGGTGTCGTGCCGATTTCGATCCCGACCGCGGCCTGGGACCAGATGGTCAAGGCCGGCGGCCAGAAAACCATTGAAGAGGTTTACACCGAAATCGGCCTCGGCAAGCGCCTGCCCTCGGTCGTCGCCCGCCGCCTGCTGGCCCGCGAGGACATGTCGCACGACTCTCCGAGCGGCATGACCCTGGCCATCCACGGCACCGAAGGCATGGCCATCCAGCTCGCCCGCTGCTGCCAGCCGATTCCCGGCGATCCCATCATCGGCTCCATCCGCAAGGGCAGTGGCCTGATCATCCACACCCACGACTGCCCGACTATCCGCAAATCGCGCTCGTCCGAGCCGCAGAAGTGGATCGATGTCGAATGGGAGCCGGAAGAAGGCAAGCTCTTCGATATCCGCATCAAGGTCGAGGTCAAGAATTCACGTGGCGTGCTAGCCCAGGTTGCCTCGGCAATTGCCGAAGCGGGTTCCAATATCGAGCATGTCGCCATGGACTCCGATCCCGAGCGGCTATTTACCTCGCTGCGTTTCACCATCCAGGTCGCCCATCGCACCCATCTGGCCTCGGTCATGCGCGGCATGCGCCACATCCCGGAAGTCACCCGCATAACCCGCGAAAGGGGAGGCGACACTTGAGAGTGCTCGTGCTGGGTGCCGGCGTCGTCGGCACGACGAGTGCGTGGTATCTCGCCCGCGCCGGGCACCAGGTCACGGTCATCGACCGGCAGCCGGTGGCTGGCAATGAAACGAGCTTCGCCAACGGCGGCCAGATTTCCGTCTCGCACGCCGAGCCCTGGGCCAATCCGCATGCCCTGAGCCGCCTGCGAAAATGGCTGGGACGCGAGGATGCCCCGCTGCTCTGGCGCTGGCGGGCCGATCCGGCGCAGCTGGCCTGGGGGCTGCGCTTTCTCTACGAATGCCTGCCCGGGCGGACGCGCCGCAACATGGCGGCGATTGTCGCCATGGCGCTCTACAGCCGTGGCTGCCTGCAAGCCCTGCGTCAGGAGCTGGCGCTGGATTACGATCATCTTGAACGCGGCATCCTGCATATCTACACCGATCCAGACGAGTTCTCGTTGGCTGTCGAGGCGGCGCGCCTGATGCGTGACTTCGGTCTGGATCGGGTCACGGTCGACGCCGACCAATGCCTGACGATCGAACCGGCCCTGGCCGGGGCGCGTGGCTTGCTGGTGGGGGGCGATTACACGCCCTCGGACGAATCCGGCGACGCCCACAAATTTACCCGCAGCCTGGCCGGACACGCGCAGGCGGCCGGTGTCGATTTTCGCTACGGGATGAACATAGCGCGTATCGAGACTGCTGGCGGAGAGATCACCGGCGTGCGTGTCACTGGTGAGGATGGCCGCGCCGAAACGCTGACGGCCGACGCCTACGTCCTTGCGCTGGGCAGTTACTCGCCCCTGCTGCTCAAGCCGCTGGGCATTGATTTGCCGGTCTATCCGGCCAAGGGTTATTCGGCGACCCTGACGCTGGCCGAAGACAGCGCGGCGCCGACGGTGAGCCTGACTGACGACGAGTGCCGGCTGGTCTATTCCCGCCTTGGCAATCGCCTGCGCGTTGCCGGCACGGCCGAGTTCAACGGCTACAACCTCGATCTCAATCCGGTCCGCTGTCAGGCGCTGCTGACGCGCACCCGCCAACTTTTCCCCGATTTGAAAACGGTCGGCGAACCCGAATTCTGGTGTGGTCTGCGCCCGGCAACACCCTCCAATGTGCCAATCATCGGCCGGAGCCGCTTCCCCAATTTGTGGCTCAACACCGGCCACGGCACCCTGGGCTGGACGATGTCCTGCGGCTCGGCGGCGGCGTTGGCCGACATGATGAGTGGCGCCACGCCCGAACCGGATTTCCCCTTTCTGCCATGCTGATCGATACCCACTGCCATCTCGACGCGGCGGAATTTGCGGCGGATCGGGATGCGGTGCATGCGGCCGCGCTGGCCGCCGGGGTGGAGAAAATTCTTGTCCCGGCCGTTGCGGTTGATGGTTTTGCCACGACCAAGGCTGTAGTCGGGCGCTATCTGGGCTGTGCCGCCGCCTACGGCATCCATCCGCTCTACGTCATGCCGGCCAGCGAGAACGATCTCGGTGTTCTGCGCGACTGGCTGATGCAGGAAAAACCAGTGGCCGTCGGCGAAATCGGCCTCGATCATTTCGTCGCTGATGTCGATCCGGCGAGGCAGGAATATTTTTTCGTCGAACAGCTCAAGTTGGCCCGCGATTTTGACCTGCCGGTGCTGCTTCATGTGCGTCGGGCGGTTGATCCTGTGCTCAAGCAGTTGCGCCGCATCGGCGTTCGTGGCGGCATCGCCCACGCCTTCAACGGCAGTCGGCAGCAGGCCGATGCCTTCATCAAGCTCGGCTTTGCGCTCGGTTTTGGCGGCGCGATGACTTTCAGCGGCTCGACGCGCATCCGCGAACTGGCGCGTACGCTGCCGCTCGACGCTATCGTCCTCGAGACCGACGCGCCGGACATCCCGCCCGCCTGGCTCAACGGCGGCCGCAATGCGCCGGCCGAGTTGTCGTGCATCGCCGATGTCCTGGCCGATCTGCGCGGTCTCACCCGCGCCGGGGTGAGCGCCGCCACGGCGGCCAACGCCCGGCGCATCCTGCCTGGCCTTTGACGGGGCTCAAGCTTCGGGCAATTACTCACGGCGGTATTGTTCCAATTTGATCTGGGCTAATGCAGCGGGGAATGACAGGCGTAGATTGCTTGGGCCGACAGTCGATGGCTTGCGGGGCACATCAAAGACGGCAGAACGGAAAATTTGTGAAAACGATGAAACCAAAACTTCCCAAAAGCGACGCCGCTCGCCGCCAGTTTCTTTTCGATTCGGCCAAGATGGTTTGCGGTGTGGGCATGCTGGGCCTTGGCCTCGGGCTCTACGCCAAACAATCGAAGGCCTTGCCGGCGCTTGCCCTGCGTCCGCCCGGCGCCCTGCCTGAGGACGACTTCCTCGGTGCCTGCATCCGTTGCGGCATGTGCGTCCGCGACTGCCCCTACAACACCCTGGAGCTGGCCAAGCCGGAAGCCCCCGTGGCAACCGGAACGCCCTACTTCACGGCGCGCAATATCCCGTGCGAGATGTGCGAGGACATCCCCTGCATCAAGGCCTGCCCGACCGGCGCTCTCGATCACGGGCTGACCGACATCAACAAGGCGAAGATGGGTGTCGCCGTCCTCATCGACCACGAAACCTGCCTCAATTTTCTCGGTCTGCGCTGCGATGTCTGCTACCGCGTCTGCCCGGTCATCAACAAGGCGATCACGCTCGAGATGGTGCCCAATCAGCGTACTGGTCGCCACGCCATGTTCCTGCCGACCGTGCATTCCGAGCATTGCACGGGCTGCGGCAAGTGCGAAAAATCCTGCGTCCTGGAAGAGGCGGCGATCCGCATCCTGCCGCCCAAGCTGGCCAAGGGCGCGCTCGGCCAGCATTACCGGGTGGGCTGGGATGAAAAGGCCAAGGCCGGCCATTCACTGATCGACGAATCCAAAATGGCGGATCTGCCCGATCGCCTGCCGGACGGCGCGGTCCTGCCCGGTCACTACGACCCGGCCAGTGGCCAGACGGCGACCGCGCGCGGCCTGCCCGGCAGCGAAGCGGGGGCCATCCCCAGCCTGCCACCAGGTCTGGGGGGCAAGCCATGAGCGCCGCCAAGAACAAACGCATCGGGGCCGAGGCCGTGGCTGAAAAGGGCTGGCTCCGGGCCCATCGCTGGCTGATCCTGCGGCGGATTTCACAGTTTTCCATTCTCGCCCTGTTCCTCGTCGGCCCGTGGTTCGGCCAGTGGATCGTCAAGGGCAATCTGGCCTACAGCTACACCCTGGGTTTCCTGCCCCTGACTGATCCCTATGTGGCTCTGCAGTCCATGGTCACCGGGCATTTGCCGGAAACCCTGGGTCTGGTGGGCTTGAGCATTGTGCTGGTTTTTTATTTTCTGGTCGGCGGGCGGGTTTATTGTAGTTGGGTCTGCCCGGTCAATGTCGTGACCGATGCGGCCGGCTGGCTGCGCGACCGTTTGGGCATCAAGGGCAGCGCCCAGCTTGGCCGCAATACGCGCTACTGGATACTCGGCATGACCCTCGTTGGCTCGGCGCTGACCGGAGTCGTGCTGTGGGAATTGATCAATCCGGTCTCGATGCTGCATCGCGGCCTGATTTTCGGCATGGGGGCGGCGTGGACTGTGGTCCTCGCGGTTTTCCTGTTCGACCTCTTCGTGATGAGTCGGGGCTGGTGTGGCCGTCTTTGCCCGGTCGGTGCCTTTTACAGCCTGATTGGTCGCTGGAGCCCGGTTCGCGTTTCGGCACCGGCGCGCGCCGCCTGCAACGACTGCATGGACTGTTTCGAAGTCTGCCCTGAACCCCAGGTTATCCGGCCGGCGCTCAAGGGTGAAGGCAAGGGCGTCGGGCCGGTAATCCTGTCGCCGAACTGCACCAATTGCGGTCGCTGCATCGATGTCTG
>CAIYYE010000024.1 GCA_903930395.1 uncultured beta proteobacterium | reverse complement strand
GGGGCGGTGGCAGGTGAGGCGACAAGCGTAGTCATGCGCTGGATAATAGCGAGCATGGGGCGGTAGTAACTTGATCTGCCCTAAGAAGCCGCGGCCTGGTAGCCGCTCAACGGGAAATTTGAATGGCTACCAGGCCGGCGACAATGCTCTATCACCAGAAACAGGGTTGCCCATGTTCTACATCGTCGACAGCGACAAATCCTTCTACGAAGCCACCACCGACCTCGTGCCGGTGATCCAGCGTCTCGGTCTGAATGTCCTGCACATCCACGATCTGGGTGGCATGCTGGACAGCAAGGAGATCGAATTCGACGACGAGTGCCAGGTCTTTGAGGTGGGTAATCCCCGACTGGTCGAGAAGATGCTGGCGCTTGACCGGCGGCTTGGTGTGATGCTGCCCTGGCGGATTTCGGTCTATACCGAGAACGGCGATACGAAAATTGCCCTGGCCCGGCCCTTGCCCTCGTTCGCGGCACTTTCGCCGGATGCTGCGCTGGCCCGGCTGGCACAGGGGCTGGAAGAAAAGCTCATGCAGATTGTCGACGAGACGCGCTGATTCGGCTGTTGCATCAGGCTGTGGCAGATGAATGATCCAGCCATTTCATGATCATCGCGCACAGTACCTCCGATTCGACCGGCCGGCCGATGAAATCATTCATCCCGGCGCCACGGCAATGTGCTTCGGCTTCCGGGGATACATTGGCCGTCAGCCCGATGACTGGCACCAAGGGGTTGCTAGATGACTGGCGCAGGCGGCGGGTAGCTTCCAGGCCATCCATTCCGGACATCTGCAAATCCATCAGGATCAAGTCATAGTTATTCCGGCTGGCCATGTCGAGCGCGACGGCGCCGTCGCTGGCGATATCGACCAGCAGACCGGTGTCTTCGAGCAAGCCCCGGGTGATTTCCTGATTGCACGGGTCATCTTCCACTACCAGTATTCTGGCTTTGGCGTGTCGGACTTGTAGCTGCGCCCGGGGCTTGAGCGTGGCCGTGTCGGGCGCAGTTGCGGCGACGCCGCTCTTGTTCAGGCGGACAGTGAACCAGAACGTGCTGCCCGCTCCGAGCTCGCTCTCCACGTGGATGTCGCCGTGCATGAGTTTGACGAGCTGCTTGCTGATCGCCAGGCCGAGCCCCGAGCCGCCGTATTTGCGGGTAAAGGAACCGTCGATCTGTTCAAAGGCACGGAAGAGCCGGGTCTGGTCCTCGGCAGAAATGCCGATGCCGGTGTCCTGTACGTCGAAACGCAGCTTGAAGTCGGTCGCCGTTTCCTCGATCAAGCGTGCGCTGACGGTCACCGCGCCAGCATCGGTGAATTTCACGGCATTGGCGACAAGGTTGGTGAGTATCTGTCCCAGGCGCTGTGGATCGCCTTGTAGCGAGAGGCGGGTGACAGCCGGGGCGATCTCGATACGCAGTTCCAGATGCTTCTCGTCAGCCAGTCCGTGCATCAGGTTGCTGACGTTCTCGATGACCTGATCGAGCCTGAAGTCGATGCTCTGAAACCTGAGGCGATCGGCCTCTATGCGCGACATGTCAAGGATGTCCGTGATGATGGCGAGCAAATTCCGGGACGCTTTGGTGACCTTGGACAACTGGTCGATCTGCTTGGTGTCGATGGCGCGTCGCTGGGCCAGTTCGGTCATGCCCATGATGGCATTGAGCGGGGTGCGCAATTCGTGGCTCATGGTGGCCAGGAAGGTGCTCTTTGCCCGGTTGGCTGCTTCGGCTGCTTCCTTTGCCAGGGTCAGCGCGGTCGTCCGTTCTTCAACCATGGCTTCCAGATGATGGCGGTGCAGCTCCAGCTCGGCTTCCGCTTCCTTGCGGGCCGTCAGGTCAAGGCCGAATGCCCAGTTCTGCTCGCCAATACTGACGAAGCCCCAGGTGATGTACTTCTTGTCACCGTTCTTTGCAGTGACCACCACATCCATCGGTTCAATTTCGCCCCGCGTCTCGATGGCCCGTGCTACGCGGCTCGCCCACTCTTCGCTGACCCACCGGCGGTACTCCGGGTCGGGGTAAGCTAGTGGCCACCATGCTGCTACCGACGGCACTTCGTTGATCGTATAGCCAAACAAGCGGGTGAAGGTCGGGTTGATATAGCCCCCAAGTTGCTCGACACCGGACGACATGTAGATGGCCATCGGGGAAGTGTCGCAAATGGCGTGGAATAGCTTTTCGCTTTCAGCCAGTTGGTGCGTTCTTTCGATGACCCGGGACTCCAGTTCAGCCTCCTGCTCGCCGAGTTCGCGGAAGAGCAGCTGCATAGGATCGCGAAAGGCCGTGACGATCACCGCCTTGTACATCAGGTAGAAGGTGCCTATCTTGAGCAGATGCCCGATCTTGTTGAAGGCGTCGCTCATGCTGTCGGAGAAATACAGGGTGAAACAGAGTTCCATCCCTATCATCAGGATCGCTGAACCCGATAGCAGCCGGTATACCTGCGGCGTGAAATGCTGCCGGCGCCAATACAGCAAGGCGATATTGCCCAGCATGATGGTGCAGATGATGTACTCGCTGAAAACCTTGAAGTCTGTCAGCCCCTGCCCGGCCACAAAGCAGACCGGGAAAACCTTGAAATAGAAAATTGACGCCACCAACCCGGCAGTGACTATGGAATAGCCTGCCATCGACCACGGCAAACTCACCCGCTTTTCGCTTCCCAGCAGGCTCAGGCCGATCAGCATGCTGATCGATTCAAGGTAGCGCGCAGCGATCCAGAGTTGGGGCGCGTAGTAGTCGTAGTCCTTGAATATCGGCATGCCCTTGAAGGCGAGGGTATGCAGGATGTCGAGAAAGCCGACAAACAGGTAGCTGATGCCAATGAACAGGACGTACTGGTTGCGCACCAATCCCCAACAATTGATGGCGACGATGGCAATTGTTCCGGCGATCAATATGCTGAATATCTCGGCGAGACCGTGAAACAGCAGGTAGTTGTAATGGCTCGTCAGGTGCGTGCCATAGAGAAGCAACAGGACAACCATGCCCTCGCCGAGAGAGATGCCTAAGTACGGGTCAGGGGAAGCTGTCTGACCACTGGAACTTCTGGAGTTCATGGCACTGCGCTGTTCGTCAAAGCCGATTGATTGGTCTCAACTGAATGAAATAGTCACCGATACGCACAAGCTCATGGTAGCGAAAAACCTTGCGTGAATAATGGTTATCTGAGCTTTCCTTGAGATGGGTCAAGTGTCGGATGAGTGTGGTCGGTGCTTGCAAACGACCATAAAAAAGGCGCGGTTCCTGCGAACCGCGCCTTTGGGTGCTCTTTCAAAAAACTACCGATCAGGCAGCTTTTTCTTCGTCACCGCCAGCAAAGAAGCTGACGATGTAGAGGATCAGGCCGATCAGGAAGGCGACGCCGGCCCATTCACGCATCCAGTAGAACAGCGCGATCTTTTCCTGCGCCACCATGAAGGGCAGCGGGGTGTCGGAAACGCGTTGCAGCCAGACTTGCAGGATACCTGCGGCGGTCAGGAAGAGCGTGATGAAGACGATGGCGACGGTCATCAACCAGAACGACCACATTTCCAGCACTTGCGACTTGTTGCTGTTGGCAGCACGGCCGCGAATGATGGGCATGGCGTAGGAGATCATCATCATGTTGACCATGGCGTAGGCGCCATAGAAAGCCATGTGGCCGTGAGCGGCGGTGATCTGCGTGCCGTGCGTGTAGTAGTTGACCGGAGCCAGTGTGTGCAGGAAGCCCCACACGCCAGCGCCCAGGAAAGCCATCACGCCGGTGCCCAGCGCCCACAGCACGGCAGCCTTGTTCG
>CAIYYE010000023.1 GCA_903930395.1 uncultured beta proteobacterium | reverse complement strand
TCTGTCCAAGGACGACCTGATGCGGCATTCGGCGGCCGGCGTGACGACCGAGGCTTTCCCGCATCACCTCAAGGTTGGTGGCGTCGATTACGCCCTGAGCTACCACTTCGAGCCGGGCTCGCCGCGCGATGGCGTTACCCTGACGCTGCCGCTGGCGCAGTTGAACCAGATTCCGGTCCTGCGCATGGAGTGGCTGGTGCCCGGCCTGCTCAAGGAAAAGCTGGTGCAGTTGATCAAGACCCTGCCGCAGAAGATAAGAGCGAAAGTGGTGCCGGTGCCCGAGTTCGTCGAGGAGTTCATGACGGCGGTGGCCGGCAACGACAAGAAGATGAACCAGGGCCTGATCGGGCCGCTGATCGAGCATATTCTCGAAGCACGCGGGCTGAATGCGCGCGGCTGGGCCGTTACGCCGGATTCCTTCCGGCCCGACGCGCTGCCTTTGCATTTCTCGATGAACTACAAGTTGATCGACGAACATGGCCGGCAACTCGATATGAACCGCAGTCTGGTTGCCCTGCGCGCCGAATGGGGGCGGGAGGCCAAGCAGGAATTTGCCGAGCTGCATGAAACGCCGTCGGAATTCACCAATCTGACCGACTGGACCTTCGGCGAGTTGCCCGAACTCATGGAAGTGCCCGTTGCCGGGCAGACGGTGATCGGCTATCCGGCCCTGACCGACGAAGGCGAGAGCGTCAGTCTCAAGGTCTTCGACTCGGCCGAAGAGGCTGCCGCCGAACACCGGGCCGGCCTGCTGCGCCTGTTCATGTTGCAGTTCCGCGACCAGGTGAAGTATTTCGACAAGAACATCCCCGGCCTCAGCCAGATGGCCATGCAATACATGGCGCTCGGTAGTGCCGATGACCTCAAGACGCAGATCGTCGCCCTGACTTTCGAGCGCGCCTGCCTGAGCGAACCGCTGCCGACCACGCCGAATGCCTTCAAGAGCCGCTGCGGCGACAGCAAGGCGCGCCTCGGCCTGATCATGCAGGAAGTCTGCCGTATGGTCGGCGCTGTGCTCACCGAGTGGCAGGCCGTGGTCAAGAAGCTGCCGGCCTTCAAGGCGCAAGGGGCGGCGGTGGCCGACATCGAGGCGCAACTGAAGCGGCTGATGACGCGGAATTTCCTGATCGACACGCCGTTCGAGCGCCTGCAGCACTACCCGCGTTACTTCAAGGCCATCGTCGTACGTCTCGATAAACTGAAAGCCAACCCGGCGCGTGATGCGCAATTGATGGCCGAATACGGCCCGCTATGGACCAATTACGAACGCCGTGCCATCCAGTTGGCCAAACTCGGGGCGCTCGATCCGCAGGTTGAGCAGTTCCGCTGGCTGCTCGAAGAGTTGCGCGTCGGGCTGTTCGCGCAGGAGCTGCGGACGCCGGTGCCGGTATCGACCAAGCGTCTGCAAAAACAATGGGAAGGGATCAAGAATGGCTGAAGTCATGCTGGCGCTGGCGCGAAGCTTCGCCAACCTGAGGAGCGGCCGGGTCTGGCTGTACGTCCTGACCCCGGCGTTGTTTTCCTTGTTGCTCACCATCGGGCTGGCAGTCTGGGCGCTCGGCGCCGTTGTCGAGCAGATGCTGGACTATCCGCCGATGACCCTGCTGGTCGGTTGGGGCCTCGTCTGGCTGGCACATATCCTGGCCTACCTCGGTGGCTGGATGGCGATTTTTGCCGCCGCCTACCTGAGCGCCTCGCTGCTCGCCGCCATCGTCATCATGCCGCTCATGCTCAAGCACCTGTCCGCGACCGAGTATCGCGATGTCGCGCCGATGGGCCGGGACAGCTTTGTTGCTGCGGCCCTCAACAGTGTTCTGGCCACCATCCTGTTCATCGCCGGCTGGCTGATGACCATCCCGCTCTGGCTGATCCCCGGCTTCTCCCTGCTCATTCCCCTGTTGCTGATGGGCTGGCTGAATCGCCGGACTTTTGCCTATGACGCCTTGTCCCTGCATGCCACGGCGGGCGAGTGGCAGGCTATTCGTTCGCGTCAGAAAGCGCCGCTCTTCATGCTCGGCCTGACCATGGCCCTGCTCGCCCACATTCCCGTCATCGGCTTGCTGGTTCCTGCGCTGGCTGCGCTATCCTTTGTCCATTACGGGCTGGAAGCCTTGCGCCGGGAACGCGGCGAGGCGATCGTCACCATCGAGGGAGAACGTTTATGAGTCGTACCTTTGGCGCCGTCATCATCGGCGACGAGATTTTGTCGGGCAAGCGGCAGGACAAGC
>CAIYYE010000022.1 GCA_903930395.1 uncultured beta proteobacterium | reverse complement strand
CCGGTGATGCCGGCGCCGATCAGGGCGGGTGTGTTCGGCATGCAGCGGACGATCTGGCGATGGCCGCCGAGCCAGCGTGACAGGGCACTCATGTCGAGACCGGCGGCGATACTGATGACCACGGCCGAGCCCAGTTTGCCGACGAGCGGCGCGACTGCTTCCTTCATTTGCTGCGGCTTGACGGCGAGCACCAGGATGTCGGGTGAGCCTGGGGCGCTGGCGGCGCTGTCATGGCAGGTGATCGCATACGCCGCAACCAGCTTGGCGCGGGCCTCGGCGTAGGGTTCGATGACTTCAATGTCGCTGGCCGCGAAGCCCTGCTTGAGCATGCCGCCGATCAGGGCGTTGGCCATGTTGCCGCCACCGAGGAAAACGATTTTCATGAGTAATTTCTTTCACCAAAAATGGCAGTGCCGATGCGGACGATGGTCGCGCCTTCGGCGATGGCTGCTTCAAGATCGTGGGACATGCCCATGGATAAAGTATCGAGTGGAAAACCGGCCGCCCGGATGTGTTCGAATATCTCCCGTACCTGACGGAACGGGGTGCGCTGGGCAGCTGGATCGTCGGTCGGTTCGGGGATGGCCATCAGGCCGCGCAAGCTTAGCCCAGGCAGGGTGGCAACAGCCTGGCACAGGGCCAGAGCCTCGTCAGGGGCGCAACCGCTTTTGCTGGCTTCGCCGGAAACATTGACCTGGATGCACACCTGCAAGGGTGGTAGCTGGGCTGGCCGCTGGGCTGACAGGCGTTCGGCGATTTTCAGGCGGTCGACGGAGTGCACCCAGTCGAAATGTTCAGCCACGAGCCGCGACTTGTTGCTCTGCAGCGGGCCGATGAAGTGCCATTCGAGAGGGCGGTCACGGGTGGCCGCGACTTTATCGACGCCTTCCTGCACGTAGTTTTCGCCGAAAGCTTTCTGGCCGGCATCGGCAGCGTTGATCACGCTGGCCAGCGGCCATGTCTTGCTGACGGCGAGCAGGCGAACACTTTCCGGTAGACGACCGGCAAGCACCGCAGCGTCGCGAATTCGGGCCTGGACAGCTTGCAGGTTGTCGGCGATTGCGCTCATAATCCATTGGGAATTTACAACAAACCAAGTATACACGCGCGCCGAGGACGATCCGAATGGACATCACCGAACTGCTGGCTTTCAGCGTCAAGAACAAAGCCTCCGACCTTCACCTCTCATCCGGCCTGCCACCGATGATCCGCGTGCATGGCGATGTCCGGCGCATCAACCTGCCGGCCATGGAACACAAGGACGTTCATGGCATGGTGTACGACATCATGAACGACGGCCAGCGCAAGATTTATGAAGAGACGCTGGAGTGCGACTTCTCGTTTGAAATCCCCAATCTGGCCCGGTTCCGGGTCAATGCCTTCAACCAGCACCGGGGCGCCGGCGCCGTTTTCCGGACCATTCCGTCCAAGGTGCTGACCCTCGAAGAGCTGAATGCACCCAAGATTTTCCAGGAAATCTCCGAATATCCGCGCGGTATCGTGCTGGTCACCGGGCCGACCGGTTCCGGCAAGTCGACGACGCTGGCCGGCATGGTCAATCACGTTAACGAAAACGATTACGGCCATATCCTGACCGTCGAAGACCCGATCGAATTCGTCCATGAATCGAAAAAGTGCCTGATCAACCAGCGCGAAGTCGGGCCGCATACCCTGTCCTTCTCGAACGCCCTGCGTTCGGCCCTGCGTGAAGATCCGGACGTCATCCTGGTCGGCGAAATGCGCGACCTCGAAACCATCCGCCTGGCCCTGACCGCGGCTGAAACCGGCCACCTGGTGTTCGGCACCCTGCATACGTCGTCGGCCGCCAAGACGGTAGACCGTATCGTCGACGTCTTTCCTGCCGCCGAAAAGGAAATGGTCCGCTCCATGCTCTCCGAGTCGCTGCGGGCCGTCATTTCGCAGACCCTGCTCAAGACCAAGGACGGTACCGGTCGGGTCGCTGCGCACGAAATCATGATCGGCACCCCGGCCATCCGCAACCTGATCCGCGAGAACAAGGTCGCCCAGATGTATTCGGCGATCCAGACCGGCCAGAATTTCGGCATGCAGACGCTCGACCAGAACCTGCTCGATCTCGTGCGGCGCAACGTGGTGTCGAGCGCCGAAGCAAAATTCAAGGCGGCCAACAAGGACGCTTTCCCGGCTTGATCGGGCACTGACAGAATATTCGAGGGAATTATGGAACGCGATCAGGCAATGAAATTCATGCACGATCTTTTGCGCCTGATGTCGCAGAAGAAAGGCTCGGACCTCTTCATCACAGCCGGCTTCC
The DNA here is from genome assembly GCA_903930395.1 of uncultured beta proteobacterium. Lineage (GTDB taxonomy): Bacteria > Pseudomonadota > Gammaproteobacteria > Burkholderiales > Rhodocyclaceae > Azonexus. Next base: position 1,039 of record CAIYYE010000022.1, on the reverse strand, counting down.
CGCCGGCCATCAAGATCGACGGCAAGGTCACGCCGGTCTCCAATCAGGTGCTGACGCCCCAGCACACTGCCGAACTGGCGCGGGCGCTCATGAACGACCGGCAGGCCGCCGAGTTCGAGGCGACCAAGGAGTGCAATTTCGCCATTTCACCGGCCGGCATCGGGCGATTCCGGGTCAATACGCTAGTTCAGCAGGGGCGCGTCGGCGTCGTCTGCCGGACCATCAACATGACCATCCCGACGCTGGATGAACTGCTCCTGCCGCCCGTCCTCAAGGACCTGGCGATGACCAAGCGCGGCCTGATCATCTTCGTCGGCGGCACCGGTACCGGCAAGACGACCTCGCTGGCCGCCCTCGTCGATTACCGCAACGAGAACTCCTACGGGCACATCATCACGATTGAGGACCCGATCGAATACGTGCACGAGCACAAGAACTGCATCGTCACCCAGCGCGAAGTCGGCGTCGATACCGATGACTGGGGGCCAGCCCTCAAGAACACCCTGCGTCAGGCACCTGACGTCATCCTGATGGGCGAAATCCGCGACCGCAACACCATGGACTACGCCATCGCCTTTGCCGAAACGGGCCATCTCTGTCTGGCCACGCTGCACGCCAACAGCGCCAACCAGGCCATCGACCGCATCGTCAACTTCTTCCCGGAAGAGCGTCGCCAGCAATTGCTCATGGACCTCTCGCTGAATCTGCGCGCCATGGTCTCGCAGCGCCTGATTCCGAAGAAGGACGGCAAGGGCCGGATGGCGGCCATCGAAGTCCTGCTCAATTCGCCGCTGATTTCCGACCTCATCTTCAAGGGCGAGGTGCACGAGATCAAGGAAATCATGAAGAAATCCCGCGAACTTGGCATGCAGACCTTCGATCAGGCCCTCTTCGACCTCTATGAGGCCGGCAAGATCACCTACGAAGATGCACTACGCAACGCGGATTCACTGAACGATCTGCGGCTGCAGATAAAGCTGCACGGCAAGGAATCGAAGGATCGTGACCTGAGCAGCGGCATCGGCCATCTCGATATTGT
>CAIYYE010000021.1 GCA_903930395.1 uncultured beta proteobacterium | reverse complement strand
GGTGATCAGATTGAAGGCGCCACCCAGGATCTGGACGCGTTCCTTCATGCCGATCAGCCCGATGCCTGTCGATTTTCCGGTTTTTTCGTCAAACCCTGCGCCGTCGTCCTGAATGGAGAGTTGCCAGTGGTTGTCAGACAACACGAGCCGGACATCGACATTCTGTGCCCTGGCATGCCGGGCGATATTGGTCAGCGACTCCTGCAGAATGCGAAACAGGGTCGTCGCCGTGGTGCTGCCGTTTTCCGGGTCTTGCTCGGGCAGGCTCAGATTGACGCTGATCCCGGTGCGCTCGGAGAACTGCGTCACATACCAATTGGCGGCGGCCGAAAATCCGAGGTCATCGAGCACCAGAGGCCGGAGTTCGGACGATATCCGGCGCACGGCTGAAATGCTGCCATCGATCAGCTTCTTGATCGAGCCGACCTTCTTCTCGAGTTCCGGCTGCGCGGCCTGGAGGCGGCTGCCCAGCCAGGAGACTTCCATCCGGATACCGGTCAGCGACTGCCCCAGCTCATCGTGCAACTCGCGCGAGATGCGCAAGCGCTCCTCTTCCCGCACATTTTGCTGCGCCGCGGAGAGGGCATGCAGTCGCCGGTTGGTTTCGATCAACTCATGCTCGGCCCGCTGGCGTTCGGAAAGATCCCGGAATACGGCCGTGATCAGGACATCCCCGCGAAACGCCGTGGTCGACAAGCTGAGCTCCACGGGAAACTCCCTTTCGCCATCGAGCAGTGAAATGATGCCGAGCATGGCCAGCCCCGGCGGTGACTGCCAGCCTTCATTGAGATAGCGCATGAAATTGAGCGCCAGGGCTTTCGGCTGGCTGCGCAGCAAGACCTCTTCAATCGGCTGTCCAAGCACCTCGCTGGCCTGGAGCGCGAACATCCTCTCGGCCGCGACATTGAACAGGATGACTTTTCCTGCCGAATCGACCGTCAGGATGGCATCCCGCACCGATTGAACCATGTAGCGCAGCTTGGCGTCGCTCTCCTTGAGCGCCGCTTCGAGATGCTCTTTCCTGAGCAGGTTGAGGATCACCAAAGCGGTGGCCAGCAGGATGAAGGCAATGACGAGGAGCACGCCACCGGCGATCGGCAGCGCCACCCGGCGCCACGGGACCAGGGCATCGACTTCATTGACGGCCGGGGAGACCACAAGCGGATATTTGTTCACCAGGTGATAGGCAACGAACCATCGCTCACCGCGGGAATCAAAGTCGGTCAGCACCAGACCGTCTTCGGCCCGGGAATTTATTTCAGCCAAATGTCGGGGCTCAATGAGCGTCTTGCCGAGCATCGTCTGGTCCCGATGCTGCCCCGCCATGAGGATGCCCTCCCGATTGAGCAACTGGATACGGCTGACGAAATCCAGCCTTATGCTTTCGTAGAGGGACTCGAAATACTCGATGTTGATGGCCGCGACCAGGACCCCCTTGAACTGATCCGCGTCATCAACAAGCCGGATGGCAATGTAATAGGTCCATTGGCCATCCACCATCGCCCGCTCAGGCCGGGAAATGAACATTTCATCGTCCGCGGAGTCGATAAAATGACGGAAGAAATCCCGTTGCGCCACAGAAACGGCAGTCTTGAATTCTTTTCGGGACGAATTAACCGCCATGCCGTTTCGATCGACCAAAAACATCGATTTGACCTGCGGCAGGCCGGCAATCCTCGCCTGCAGCATCAGCCGAACCGGCGTGCTATCCAGGGCGAGCTGGCTCCCGATGTCGTCGGAAAGACGTTCCTGCGCAGCGCGCAGGGAGATGGAAACGCCATCGAAGGCGCGGGTCGTTTGCTCGGAGAGAATCCGGCTCAGACTGGCAACTTCGCCCTTGGCGTGGTCCAACTCCCTTTCGTGCAGATCGAAGAGCAGGAACCCCGAACCGATGACCAGCGAAAAAATCATCACCAAGGAAAGTAGCACGACCGCCTTGACCGACTGGCTACGGCGCAAAACGCTGATCGTCGGCAGCGGACTAATCACCGATTGCCCTTACCCTTGCCTTCATGACGCACCGGCTACTGTGCCGCTTCGGCCACGCGCCGCGCCCGGACGGCAGCGGCCAACCGGTCCAGCACGATCACGCTGTCGTCCCAGTTGATACAGGCATCGGTGACGCTCTGGCCGTAAACCAGCGGCTTGTCCGGCGAAATATCCTGGCGCCCATCAACAAGATGGGATTCGACCATGACGCCGACAATGCGGTCCTCGCCACCGGCCAATTGGGCCGCTACATCGTCACAGACTTCCATCTGCAGCTTGAATTGCTTGCGGCTGTTGCCGTGCGAGAAATCAATCATGAGCCGGGCCGCCAGGCCGGACTTGGCGATTTCGGTGCAGGCCGCTTCGACGCTGGGCGCATCGTAATTCGGCTCCTTGCCGCCGCGCAGGATGACGTGGCAGTCCTCGTTGCCCATGGTCGACACGATGGCGGTGTGGCCGGACTTGGTGACGGAGAGGAAATGGTGCGGCGAATTGGCCGAGCGGATGGCGTCGACGGCAATGCGCATGTTGCCGTCGGTACCATTCTTGAAGCCGACCGGGCAGGAGAGGCCGGAGGCCAGCTCGCGATGCACCTGCGACTCGGTGGTCCGGGCGCCGATGGCCCCCCAGGAAATGAGGTCGGCTGTGTATTGCGGCGTGATGGTGTCGAGGAATTCGGTCGCGCAGGGCAGATCGAGTTCGTTGATCTCGAGCAGGATGCGGCGGGCCAGACGCAGGCCTTCATTGATGCGGAAGGTGTTGTCCATGCGCGGATCGTTGATCAGCCCCTTCCAGCCAACCGTGGTGCGCGGCTTCTCGAAATAGACGCGCATGACGACGATGAGGTCGTCAGCGTATTTTTCAGCTTCCTTGGCCAGCTTCTTGGCGTAGTCGATGGCCAGTCCATAGTCGTGAATCGAGCAGGGGCCGATGACGACGAGCAGGCGGTCGTCGGCGCCATGCAGGACACGGTGGATGGCCTGGCGGGCGGCGTAGGTCGTCTGCGCAGCCCGCGTGGAGACCGGATATTCGCGGAAAACGTGGGCCGGCGGCACCAGCTCCTTGATTTCCTTGATGCGCAGGTCGTCGGTATTCGGTTTGCTTTGCGGCGTCATGGCCAGCCTCGATCAGAAATGCTTGATAATCCAGCATTCTACCGGATGCCCGGTAGCCGGGTTGACCAAGCTGAGGCTCAGGGCAGCTGCGTCAGATAGTTCGCGATGGCAACGATTTCTTCATTCTTTAGGCTTGCCGTCGCAATGCTCATCAACTGGTTATTGCGGACGCCGGACTTGTCGCGATAACGGGTGATCGTCGTCTGCAGATAGGGCAGTTTCTGGCCGGCCAGTCGGGCGATGGCATCGTTGCCGCGCGCCTGCTCACCGTGGCAGCGGACGCAGAGCTTGGCGTACAAATCCTTGCCCTTGGCAACCTGTGCCGCATCCGCAGCCGATGGCCGAACGGGCATGTTGGCGTAGTAGGCGGCAACCTGCACCCGCTCTTCGTCCTTGAGCACCTTGATCAGGCCCTGCATGAAGGCATCCTTGCGCTCGCCGGAGCCGAATTTGCGGATCTGTTCCAGCAGATAGGCCGGATTCTGACCGGCCAGGTTGGGAACCTCAGGCGTCTTGCTGATGCCGTCCTCGCCGTGGCAGTTGGCGCAAAAGAAAGTGGCCTTCTTGCCGGCATCGACCGCCGCCCGCAAGGCAACCGGATCCCCGCTGAGTGCCTTGAGGCGATCCTGCGCGGCGCTGGGCGTCGGAACCGATTGAGCAAACGCCGAAGCGGACAACAGACCAGCAAACAGAACAACAATTGCACGCATCACAACACCCCCTCCATCATGTTGAAACATTATGCCGTTCCGCCCACGGTCAGTCCATCAATCCGCAAAGTCGGCTGACCGACGCCAACCGGCACGCTCTGGCCATCCTTGCCGCAAGTGCCGACGCCGGGGTCGAGTTTGAGGTCGTTGCCGATCATCGAGACACGGGTCAGGGCATCGGGGCCGTTGCCGATCAGCGTCGCCCCCTTGATCGGGCGGGTTACCTTGCCATCCTCGATAAGGTAGGCCTCGCTCATCGAAAAAACGAACTTCCCGCTCGTGATATCGACCTGGCCGCCACCGAAATTGGCGGCGTAGATGCCCTTCTTGACCGACTTGATGATCTCTGCCGGATCGTGCTGGCCGGCCAGCATCATGGTGTTGGTCATGCGCGGGATGGGCAGGTGGGCGAAGGATTCGCGGCGCCCGTTGCCGGTCGGGGCAACGCCCATCAAACGGGCATTCAGGCTGTCCTGGAGGTAGCCCTTGAGGATGCCATCCTCGATCAGCACGGTACGTTGCGTGGTGTTGCCTTCGTCGTCGATATTGAGCGAACCACGACGGTCGGCGATGGTGCCGTCGTCGATGACGGTGACGCCCTCGGCCGCAACGCGCTGGCCGACCCGGCCGCTGAAGGCTGAACTGCCCTTGCGGTTGAAGTCGCCTTCCAGCCCGTGGCCGACCGCTTCGTGCAGGAGAATGCCGGGCCAGCCCGAGCCGAGAACGACCGTCGTCTGGCCAGCCGGGGCCGGCTCGGCGTGGAGATTGACGGCTGCCTGATGCACCGCTTCACGGGCGTAGCGCTGCAAAATTTCGTCGTCAAAATAGCCGAAATCAAAACGGCCGCCACCACCCGACGAGCCCTGCTCGCGCTTGCCGTTTTCTTCGATGATGACCGAGATCGAGCAGCGCACGAGCGGCCGGATGTCGGCAGCGAGACGGCCATCCGAGCCGGCGACGAGGACCACTTCGTACTCGCCGGCGAGCGAGGCCATGACTTGCAGGACACGCGGATCGAGCGCCCGGGCAAAGCCTTCGAGGCGCTCGAGCAACTTGACCTTGGCATCGGCCGGCAGGGAGGCGATGGGGTCGTGCGGCACGTAAAGCGAGTGGGCGGCGGTGGACCGGACAAACTGGCCAAACCGGGAGTTCTGACCGGCCGAGGCGATCGCCCGCACGGCATTGGCGGCATCACCGAGCGCCTGCGAACTGATGTCGTCAGAATAGGCAAACGCTGTCTTCTCGCCGGACAGGGCACGCACACCGACGCCCTGGTCGATGCTGAAGCTGCCCGACTTGACGATGCCCTCATCGAGACTCCAAGCCTCGGAACGCGAATACTGGAAATAGAGATCGGCGTAATCGACCTGATGCGTGAGGATCTGGCCAAAGGTCCGCGACAGGTCGCCCTCGCTGAGCGAGAAGGGGGCCAGCAGCAGGGATTCGGCCTGGGCCAGCGCGCTGTTTTGCATCATGAAAATCCTTAAAGTTTGCGGTGAGCGAGCGCCGGCAGGCTCTCGCGAATATCGGCGATACGCTGGTGATCGAGGTCGGCAATGACGACGCCCGGCCCCTTCTGCTTGCGGTCGAGAATTTCGCCCCAGGGATCGATGATCATGCTGTTGCCGTGCGTCATCCGGCCGTTTTCATGGCGCCCGCCTTGTCCGACAGCGAGAAGATAGCACTGGTTCTCGATGGCCCTGGCGCGGAGCAGGATTTCCCAGTGCGACTTGCCGGTGGTTTCGGTGAAGGCGGCCGGGACGAGGATCAGGTCGACCGGTGCCAGCGCCCGGTAGAGTTCGGGAAAACGCAGGTCGTAGCAGATCGAGAGGGCGACCGACCCAAAAGGTGTATCGACCGCGACGACCTGGTCACCCGGCTCGATGAAAGCAGCCTCGTCATAGGCTTCGTCGCCCTTCTTGAAGCCGAAGAGGTGAATCTTGTCGTAACGTTTGACACATTCGCCGGCCGGATTGAAGACCAGGCTGGCATTGCGCATCTTGTCCGGGCTGCTGGCGGTCAGCGGAATCGAGCCGGCAAATAGCCAGATGCCGTGCCTTTGCGCCGTTTCAGCCAGCCAGGACTGGACAGGGCCGGCACCCAAATCCTCGCGGGCCCGCACGCGGTCGGTGT
>CAIYYE010000020.1 GCA_903930395.1 uncultured beta proteobacterium | reverse complement strand
CGGCGGCGACGTAGGACTTTTCACCTTCCGGCGATTCAACGCCGAGAATCAGCATGTGTTCGGCCAGCCAGCCTTGATCGCGGGCCATGTTGGAAGCAATGCGCAGCGCGAAGCACTTCTTGCCGAGCAGGGCGTTGCCGCCGTAGCCGGAGCCGTAGGACCAGATTTCGCGGGTTTCCGGGTAATGCACGATGTACTTGACGGTCGGGTTGCACGGCCACTTGGCATCCTGCTGGCCCGGCTCGAGCGGTGCGCCGACGGTGTGCACGCAGGGCACGAATTCGCCATCGGTGCCGAGCACGTCAAAGACCTTCTTGCCCATGCGGGTCATCGTGCGCATATTGACGACGACGTAGGCGGAGTCGGTGATTTCAAAACCGATGTGGGCAATCGGCGAACCGAGCGGGCCCATGGAGAAGGGGATGACGTACATCGTACGACCCTTCATGCAGCCCTTGAAGACGCTGTTCATGGTTTCGCGCATCTTGGCCGGGGCTTCCCAGTTATTGGTCGGGCCGGCGTCTTCCTTGTTTTCGGAACAGATGTAGGTGCGGTCTTCGACGCGCGCGACGTCGGACGGATCTGAGAAGGCCAGGAAGGAGTTCGGACGCTTGGCTTCGTTGAGCTTGATCAGCGTGCCAGCCTCTACCATTTCGGCGCACAGGCGGTCATACTCTTCCTGCGTGCCATCGGCCCAGTGGATACGATCCGGCTGGGTCAGGGCGGCAATCTCGGCGACCCATTTCTTCAGGCCTTCGTGTTTGACGTAGTCAGGTGCATTCAGCGGTGCGGTCATGGCGATGTCTCTCTCTAATTTGACTGAAATAGCTAGTTTTCACGCCAGTCGCCGGGAGCTGCTGCCAAGACTTCGAGCGGCGCTGAAGCCGTCGGCTGGGAAGCCCATAATTATGCACCAAGTCAGGGTAAACATCCACTTGACTTTGCAGGTCTAAGTGATTTCCACGGGGTGAAAGTGCTGAAAATGCATGATATTATCTTTCGCGATTCGAAATTGAATTTCACGATATAAAACGGAGGCAGACATGGATTCTCGACAATTACGTGAAGCAGCGCTTTACTATCACCGCGAGCCGAAGCCGGGCAAGATCTCGGTTACCCCGATCAAGCAGCTGACCAACCAATACGATCTGTCGATGGCGTACTCGCCCGGCGTCGCCTTCGCCTGTGAGGAAATCGTCGCCGATCCGCGCGAAGCCAGCACCCTGACCTCGCGCGCCAATCTGGTCGGCGTCATCACCAACGGCACGGCCGTGCTCGGCCTCGGCGCCATCGGCCCGCTCGCCGCCAAGCCGGTGATGGAAGGCAAGGGCGTGCTGTTCAAGAAATTCGCCAATATCGACGTCTTCGACATCGAAATCGAAGAGCGCGACCCGGACAAACTGATCGACACCATCGCCTCGCTCGAACCGACCTTCGGCGGCATCAACCTCGAAGACATCAAGGCGCCTGAATGCTTCTATATCGAGAAGAAGCTGCGCGAGCGCATGAAGATTCCCGTTTTCCATGATGACCAGCACGGCACGGCCATCGTCGTCGGCGCCGCTGTCCTCAAGGGCCTGCACCTGATCGGCAAGGATCTTTCCAAGGTCAAGATCGTTACGTCGGGAGCCGGCGCGGCTGCGCTGGCCTGCCTCG
>CAIYYE010000019.1 GCA_903930395.1 uncultured beta proteobacterium | reverse complement strand
GTTGACGGTTTCGCCCTGCGCGTCCCGACCATCAACGTCTCGCTGGTCGACCTGACTTTCACGGCCAACCGCAGCACCACCAAGGAAGAAATCAACGCCTTGATGACCGCTGCAGCGAATGGCCCGCTCAAGGGCATCCTCGACGTCAACAACGAGCCACTGGTTTCCTCCGACTTCAACCACACCACCGTTTCCTCCACCTTCGATGCGACGCAGACCCGCGTCATCAAGAGCGAAGACGGCTCGGTGCTGGTCAAGGTTCTGGCCTGGTACGACAACGAGTGGGGTTACTCCTGCCGCATGCTGGACGCTGCCCGCGCCTGGATGGCCGCCAAGTAAGCGGACTGTTTTGTCAAAAGGGGCCGCAAGGCCCCTTTTGTTTCACCCTTGCCTTAATGCCCGACTTCCGGAGGAATCAAGATGCTCAAGACACGTCACATGACCTTCCCGATCACCCTCGCTGCGCTGTTTTTCGCCGGCGCTGCCATTGCCGCCGAGGAACCCGCCAAGAAGGACGAGGCCGCCGAGCCCGTCATCGTCGGCAATCCGCCCGCCGAATCGCCTTTCGGCCAACTGAAGATCGGCATGAGCTATGAAGAAGTGCTCGCCATTGTCGGCAAGCCGACCAGTGAAAATAGCTGGTGCACCGGCAAGCAGCACATTCCGTTTTATTTTGGTTCCGATCGCGGTCGCGCCGAAGCCAATTTCAAGGGCATGGGCCAGCTGAAATTCAACTCGGACGTCACCGTCTACCCCTTCCGCATCTGCAAGGCGGACAAGCCGACCACCCTCATTCACGTTTTGTACGACCCGGACAGCACGGGCGAACTGGCGAAATAAGCCCTTGCCCAACGACCGCCACACCATGCCCCTGCGTCTTGCCATCAACGGCTATGGCCGTATCGGTCGCTGTTTCCTGCGCGCCCTGCGCGAATCGTCTGTCCCGCACAATCTCCAGGTCGTTGCCATCAACGAACCGGCGAACCTGGAGAGCATGGCTTATCTGACGCGCTTTGACTCGACACATGGCCGCTTTCCCGGCCAGGTCGAGGTGGGCGACGCCAGCCTGATCGTCGATGGCCAGTCGATCCGGATCAGCCATGCCCGCCAGCCGGAAGATGTCGATTGGCGCAGTCTGAACATCGACCTGCTGATTGAAGCCTCCGGTTGCTACGGCCGGCGCGAGGAGCTTTCCCGCTTCATCACGGCCGGCTGCCCGCGCCTGCTGCTGTCCCATCCCGGCGCCAGCGGCGACGATGTCGACGCCACCATCGTCGCCGGCATCAACCAGAGCACCCTGGGCGGCGGCGAACGCCTGGTCTCGGCCGCCTCCTGCACGACCAACGCCATCGTGCCGATTCTCGACCTCCTCGACCGCGAAGTCGGTATCGACCAGGCCCTGCTCAGCACCCTGCATTCGGTCATGAACGACCAGCCGCTGATCGACGGCTATCATCACGACGACCTGCGCCGCACGCGCTCGGCCATGCAGTCGATCATCCCGGTCTCAACCGGCCTGGCCCGTGGCGTCGAGCGCCTGCTGCCGCAACTGGCCGGCCGCGTCCAGGCCAAGGCGATCCGCGTCCCGACGCTCAATGTCTCGGCCATCGACCTGACCATCAGCACCCAACGCCCGGTCTCCGCCCACAGCATCAACAGTCTGCTCGCCGAGGCGGCGCGCGGCCCGCTGAAAAAACTTATTGCCTACTCCGAGGCGGCGCACGCCTCGATCGATTTCAATCACGATCCCCATTCGGCCATTGTCGATGGCAGCCAGACCCGCACGGCGGGGACACATCTGGTGAATCTCTTTGTCTGGTTCGACAACGAGTGGGGCTTCGCCAACCGCATGCTCGAAGTGGCCGGTTACTGGTCGCAACACTGGACGCAAGAATCCATTACTTAAACCATATCTGGAGATATCCATGAACGTCATCAAACTCACCGACCTCGATGTATCCGGCAAGCGCGTCTTCATCCGCGCCGACCTCAACGTGCCGCAGGACGAAGCCGGCAACATCACCGAAGACACCCGCATCCGCGCCTCTCTGCCGTCGATCAAGTACTGCCTCGAAAAGGGCGCCGCCGTCATGGTCACCTCCCACCTCGGCCGTCCGACCGAAGGCGAACTGACCCACGAAGACAGCCTGATGCCGGTTGCCGTGCGCCTCGGCCAGATGCTGCACACCTCCGTGCGCCTGATCCAGGACTGGGTCGATGGCGGCTTTGAAGTCAAGCCGGGCGAAGTTGTCCTGCTCGAAAACTGCCGCGTCAACAAGGGCGAGAAGAAGAACAACGACGAACTGGCCCAGAAGATGGCCAAGCTCTGCGACGTCTACGTCAATGACGCTTTCGGCACGGCCCACCGCGCCGAGGCGACCACCCACGGCATCGCCAAGTACGCCCCGGTGGCCTGCGCCGGCATGCTGATGGGCGCCGAAATCGACGCCCTGACCAAGGCCCTGACCAACCCGAAACGGCCACTCGTCGCCATCGTCGGCGGCTCCAAGGTCTCGTCCAAGCTGACCATCCTCAAGTCACTGGCCAGCAAGGTCGACCAGCTCATCGTCGGCGGTGGCATCGCCAATACTTTCCTGCTCGCCTCCGGCAAGCGCATCGGCGATTCGCTGGCCGAAGCCGATCTGGTCAAGGAAGCCCACACCATCATGGACATCATGAAGGAACGCGGCGCCGAAGTGCCGCTGCCGGTCGACGTCGTCGTCGCCGACGAAGTCTCCGCCCTGGCCCGCGCCAACAAGATTTCCGTTGATGACGTGCATGTCCACGACCGCATCCTCGACGTCGGCCCGAAAACCGCCGCCATGCTCTCGCAGATTATCGCCAATGCCGGTACCATCGTCTGGAACGGCCCGGTCGGCGTCTTCGAACTGCCGCAGTTCGCCGGTGGCACCAAGATGCTCGCCTCGGCCATCGCCCACTCCGAAGCCTTCTCCATCGCCGGCGGCGGCGACACCCTGGCTGCCATCGCCAAGTTCCACATCCACGACGATGTCGGCTACATCTCGACCGGCGGCGGCGCCTTCCTCGAGTTCCTCGAAGGCAAGACGCTGCCGGCTATTCAGGTACTGGAAGAACGCGCCGCAAAATAATGCCACCAAGCAGCGACCGCCGGATTGCAGTGGTCGCTGTAGAACCCACAAAATAACAAAGGGATAGAGAAGACATGTCGCGCCACACCAAGATTGTAGCCACCCTGGGGCCCGCCTCGTCCAGTCCGGAAGTGCTGGAACGCATGGTCCAGGCCGGGATTGACGTCGTCCGCATGAATTTCTCGCACGGCACGGCCGATGACCACAAGGCGCGGGCCGATGGCATTCGTGCTGCGGCCGCCAAATATGGCCGCACGGTCGGCATCCTCGGCGATTTGCAGGGGCCGAAGATTCGCGTTGGCAAGTTCGAGTCG
>CAIYYE010000018.1 GCA_903930395.1 uncultured beta proteobacterium | reverse complement strand
GAACCGCCCGCCATGATGGACAGGGTGCCGGCAATGGCGCCCACTTCGCCACCGGAGACCGGCGCATCGACAAAATCGATACCGGCAGCGGCCAGGTCCTCGCCGATTTTCCGCGCTGCCGCCGGGGCGATGGTACTCATGTCGACGGCCACCTGGCCGGCCACAGCGGCGCTCGCCACGCCGCGCATGACCTCGGCGACATCGGGCGCATCGGCCACCATCGAAATGACCAGTTCATTACCGCGGGCGGCTTCGGCCGGGCTGGCCGCACCCTGGGCGCCGGCCTCGAGCAGGGGCTGCATCGATTCGGTGCGGCGCGCCCAGACGGTGACGGCATGACCGCCCTTGATGAGGTTGAGCGCCATCGGGCGCCCCATGATGCCCAGGCCGATAAATCCGATTTTCATGCTGAACTCCGTACAGGTGAAGCCGGGATTCTACCCTCGGGTCAAGTCGATTCAGGCAGCCAGCGCAACGCATTCTTCATATCGCCCGCAAGCCACCACCTCTTCAGCCGACACCGGCTGGTAAAAGTGGAAGCCCTGGACACGCTCGCATTCGAGCGTCCGCAGGAATTCTGCCTGGGCAAAGTTCTCGACGCCTTCGGCCACCAGTTGCAAGCCCAGCGAGCGGCCGAGCATGACGATGGAGGTGACCAGTGCCGCCGCATCGGCATCGGTTTCGACATCGGCCAGGAAAGATCGGTCTATCTTCAGCCGGTCAAGCGGGAAGCGGCGCAGATAGGCGAGCGAGGAGTAGCCGGTGCCAAAGTCGTCGATGGCCAAACGGACGCCCATGGCCTTGAGCTGGGCCAGGGTATCGATTGCCTCATCGACGCCCTGCATGACCGTGCTTTCGGTAATCTCGAGTTCCAGACGCTCGGCCGGTAGCCCGGTTTCGGCCAGTACCCCTTGCACTGTCCGGACAAAATCAGGCTGGCGGAACTGGTGGGCCGAGATATTGACCGCCATTTCGCCCATGTCGATACCGGCATCGAGCCAGGAACGAACCTGCCGGCAAGCCGTCAGCAACACCCAGTGACCGAGCGGCAGGATGAGGCCGCATGCTTCGGCGACCGGGATGAATTCAGCCGGGGCAATCATTCCGCGCGCCGGGTGGCACCAGCGCACCAGCGCCTCGACGCCGACGACCTCACCACTGAGCAGGTCAATCTGCGGCTGGTAGTGCAGCACCAGCTGGTTCTCGGCCAGGGCGCGCCAAAGTTCGCTTTCCATGTGCAGGCGCTTGTTGGCCGCCACATTCATCGAATCGGCGAAGAATTGATGGTTATTGCGCCCACCGGCCTTGGCAGCATACATCGCGGCATCGGCATTGCGGATCAGAGCCAGACCATCCCGCCCGCTCTCGGGATAGAGGCTGATGCCGACCGAGAAAGTGCTGTGCAGCAGATGGCCATCAATATCGCAGGGCTGGCCTATGGCGGCGACCAGCTTATCGAGCAGCCTGACCACAGCGGCCTCGCTCTCCAACTGCTCGATGACGACGACGAACTCATCACCACCAAGACGGAAGAGGCGTCTGTTCCTGTCCATTTCAGCGCCGAGTCGACGCGCAACCTCGGCCAGCAAGCGGTCTCCCGCGTGATGCCCGAGAGAGTCGTTAACCGTCTTGAAATTATCGAGATCGATAATCATTAAGGCCAGACGATTGATGCCGGGCACGGCATTGGCCAGCAGCGTGCGCAGGTGTCCATCGAGCGCCAGACGATTCGGCAGGTTGGTCAATTGATCGTGATTGGCCAGGTAGTCGAAACGATCCGCCTGCGCCTTGGCTTCGCTTATATTGGTAAAGCTGGCGACAAAATGGGTCGCCTGCCCGGCTGCATCGAGAATAGCCGCAATGCGCATATGTTTGGGATAGAGCGTGCCATCCTTGCGGCGATCCCAGACTTCGCCCTCCCAGTAGCCGAACTCG
>CAIYYE010000017.1 GCA_903930395.1 uncultured beta proteobacterium | reverse complement strand
TTGAAGGGCTTGTATACGACCTTCTGGTTCTTGTAACCCGTCAAGGCGTTGGCATAGGTGCGGACCAGCAGCGTCTTGAACTCAGCCGTCAATTGCTGCTGCTGTTGCGGACTGGCCTTGCGCCACTCCTTGCCAAGCGCCAAGGCGGTCATGTGCGTGAAATTGAAATTCGGCAGAACCTTCTTTTCGACGAGATCGATCACCTTGTGCGTATCGCCGTTCTGGATTTCCTTGTCCTTGCGAATAATCTCCAGCACATCGTCGGTAACGCGCTGGACCAATACATCCGGCGCTTCCTGGGCATAGGCGGCACAAACCACGAAACCGGCAAACAGCAAGGCAAATAGCTTTTTCATCATTTCTTGAGCAAGTAATCAATCATCGAGCCGCGGCGGGCGGCCATCAAACACCTGGTTGCGACGGCGCTGCAGGTATGCATCGCGAATATACGCGTATTTATCCAGCGCAGCCTCCTCAACCACCCTGTCGGAGGGCAACAAACTGGCCCTGATATCGACGAATCGCAAGGCCGCCATGCTGTTGCGCACAGAGACAGGACGCACTTGCCGCACTGGATCGGCATAGGCGCCAACCGCGAAACCGACCGTATCGCGCACATTGCGCGGACCAAGTACCGGCCAGTACAGATAAGCGCCGCCATCCACACCCCAGACGGCGAGGGTCTGGCCAAAATCTTCATCATGGCGCTCAAGGCCGAGTTCACTCGCCACATCGAACAGACCGAAAATGCCGACCGTCGAATTGACCAGCAAGCGCCCCAGATCAATCCCGGCATCGCCAAACTTGCCCTGCAGCGCGCTATTGACGCCTATCCACAAATCCCCGGCATTGCCGAAAAAATTGCCGACACTGGCCTTGACCGGCAGGGGCACCGCATTGTCATAAACCTGCGCTACCGGCTTGGCGGCATATTTGTCGATGACTTCATTGGTTGCAAACATGGCCCGATTGAAGCCCTCGTAAGGATCGCGGGGATTCTGGTCGGCCAGCACACTGCCACAGGTCAACGCGACGAGCAGCCCGCCGAGGAGCGTGTGGCGCGCCCGACGCACGCCCGATGCACAAAAATAGTCGCTCATTTCTTGTCCTGTCCGTCCGCTGCCTTGCTAAATAGAAACTGGCTGATCAATTTTTCGAGCACGATGGCCGACTGCGTCTTGGCAATCGTATCACCGGCCAACAACATCTTTTCATCACCACCCGCATCGAAACCGACGTACTGTTCGCCGAGCAAGCCTGCCGTGTTGATCGAGGCAAAAGTATCTTTCGGGAAATGGTAGCGGCCGTCAATGGTCATGCTGACCACCGCCTCGTAGCTCGCCGCGTCGAACTGGATGTCGACGATGCGCCCGACCACCACCCCGGCACTTTTGACCGGACCACGCACCTTCAACCCTCCGATGTTATCAAATTTGGCCTTCAAAACGTATGATTCTGACAAATGTGACGACGAAAGATTCCCCACCTTGAGTGAGAGAAAGAGCACGGCAGCCAGGCCGACTGCCACGAAAAAACCGACCCACAGGTCGAGAACGGTACGATTCATCAGGCTCCCCGGAACATGAACGAGGTTAGAACAACATCCAGCGCGAGTACGGTCAGCACTGAAGTCACCACGGTACGCGTAATGGCGCGCGACACGCCCTCGGCAGTCGGCACCGAGTCATAACCTTCAAAAACGGCAATCAGGGAAACGGCAATCCCGAAGACAAAACTCTTCACCACGCCGTTCCAGATGTCGTAGCGGAAATCGACGCTGGCCTGCATCTGCGACCAGTAGGAACCGTCATCGACGCCAATGACGACGACGCCGATTAGCCAGCCGCCAAGCACGCCCATGGCGGAAAAAATGGCGGCAAGCAGGGGCATCGAGATCACTCCGCCCCAGAAACGCGGCGCCACGACCCGGGCAATCGGATTGATCGCCATCATGTCCATCGCCTTCAACTGCTCGGTCGCCTTCATCAGGCCGATCTCTGCCGTCACCGATGAACCGGCCCGCGAGGCGAAGAAGATGGCGGCCAGCACCGGCCCCAGTTCTCGGGTCAGCGAAAGCGCCACTAATGAACCGAGCGCCTCCGTAGAGCCGAAACGCTGGAGGATTTCGTAGCCCTGAAGCCCGAGCACCAGGCCGACAAAAAGACCGGAGACCATGATGATCAGCAGGGACAGCACACCGCTGAAATAGATTTCGCGCAAGGTCAGCGGCAGGCGGCGAAAGGACGAGCCCGAATGCATCAGCACGGCCCAGAAGAAACGTGAGGCAAAACCCAGGCGCCAGATACGTTCGACCGTCGCATGGCCGAGCTGGCGAATGATGGCTATCGGGTCAAGCATGCGCCGCGCCGCCCAGAAAGGTCTCACGCACCGACGGCGCCGGATAATCAAAATGAACGGGGCCATCCGGTGCGGCATGAACAAACTGATGCACGAAGGGGTCGGTAGACGCCCGGATTTCGTCGGGCGTGCCTTCCGCCACGACACGTCCGCCATTCATGAAATAGATATAGTCGACAATCAGCAGCGACTCCTGGATATCGTGGGTCACCATGATCGAGGTCGCCCCCAGCGCATCGTTGAGCTTGCGGATCAACTGGCCGATGACGCCGAGCGCAATAGGATCGAGCCCGGTAAATGGCTCGTCGTACATGACCAGCATCGGGTCCAGCGCCAGCGCCCTGGCCAAGGCCACCCGCCGCGCCATGCCGCCGGACAATTCCCCCGGCATCAATTTGTGCGCACCACGCAAACCGACGGCCTCCAGCTTCATGAGGACCAGATCGCGGATCATTTCGTCCGACATGTCGGTATGTTCGCGCATCGGGAAGGCGACATTTTCAAATACCGTCATGTCGGTAAACAAGGCACCAAACTGGAAAAGCATGCCCATGCGGCGACGCAGGCCGTACAACTCGGTCTCCGACATTTCACATACCTGGTGTTTCTCCAGACGAACGCGTCCGCCGGTCGGCCGTAACTGGCCGCCGATACAGCGCAGCAGCGTCGTCTTGCCGCAACCGGAACCGCCCATGATCGCCACCACCTTGCCGCGCGGAATCTTCATGTTGATTCCCTGCAGCACCGGTCGGCCATCGTAGGCAAACTGAAGATCCTCAATATCGACCAGGATGTCTTCGGACAAAGCATAATCCCTGAAAAAAGTCGGCTGATTTTAGCAGAAAGCCCCACCATAGCCGGGAAACGACAAGGCTATAATCAAACAAATTTCATAGGGAATGTTGCGCTCTTGCCATCTGCCAAGCCACTCTTGTTGATTGTCGATGATGATTCGCTCATCAGCGAATCGCTCAGTTTCGCCTTTGCGCAGGAATATGACGTCATCACCAGCCACGCCAGGTCCCATGCCCTGAGCCTGCTGCGGCAGCTCAGAAAGCCACCGCAACTGGCCCTGGTCGATCTCGGTCTGCCGCCGTTGCCGCACAGACCCGACGAGGGTTTCGCCCTGATTACCGACCTGCTGACGCTCTCCCCGGACATGAAAATCATCGTCCTTTCGGGCCAGAGCGACGAGAGCAACGCCCGCCATGCGCGTACTCTGGGCGCCGTCGACTTTGTCGCCAAACCCTGCGACCCGAGCCGCCTGAGCGAACTGTTCGGTCAGGCGCTGCGCTTCGGCAGGGAGACACAAGGCACGCCGGCCGGTGGCCTGATCGGCGAAAGCCTGCCAATGCAGCGCCTGCGGCTGCAACTCGCCCAATACGCAAATCTCTCCTATCCCGTGCTGATCGAAGGCGAATCGG
>CAIYYE010000016.1 GCA_903930395.1 uncultured beta proteobacterium | reverse complement strand
TTCGACAGCAATGAACGCCCAAAGCGCGCTTTGCGTAATTTTCAGCGTGATTTGATAGAGGCAGCCGGCGATGGCGACGAGCAGCGTGTATTTGAGAAACAAAAAGCCGGAAAGGCCGCTGCCGAAAAGCTGCTGCACGAGCCACAGGGCCCAGTCGTAAAGCGGTCCTTGCTGGACGCTGTAGCCCGGCGCCAGGGTCTGGGCGAGCAGATTGTCGAGCGGATCGTCTTCGCCGAGATTGCCTGACGAGAAGAGGCGGGTCAGGGCGTGAATCGAGGCGTAAATGGCGACGAGCAGCATGACTCCGGAGGGCGTAGAGGGAAAGTGGGGCAGTCCCGTCGAGGCGGGGGCAAGCGATTTGCTCGGATTCATGAGGATTCTGGGTGATGGCCGTCTGGCCGCGCTACCAAGCCGGCTAACTATTCGCGATCATGTCCTGGTCGGCGAGAAAATCCCGGACGGTGGAACTGATGATATCGGGCAAGGCCGCCTTGATGCGCTCTTCGATGCGGCAGGTCAATTCATGAACCAGTTGATCGCGGATGGCCGGGTCAATTGCGGATGTTGTCGGTAATGCCTGCAGTACGGTTTCCAGGGGCTCTTCGGCTTCCACGGATTCAACAGCTTCCACGGCTTCCGTCGCTTCAACCGTCACCATGCTGTCTTCCAGCTGGGAGAGGGCGTTTTCGAGGGCACTTTCAACCTCGGTGAGCACCGGGATATCGTCGAAATCATCGATGCTGTCGGTCAGTACTGGAATGTCGTCGAAGTCCTGGTCGCTCTGGCGCCGGCGGTGCATGAGCGCATCGGCGCGGGCAATGATCTGGCTTGGCATTGGGGTTCCTTAGCGGTCGCTGAGATCGAAGTAGCGGACTTCGTAACCGCGATCCTTGTAGAACTTGACGCGGTCTCTGGCTGCGGCACGGTCGCTTTCTTCCTGGCCGACCACTTCGATGAGGCTCTCGAAGCGCGAAAAGCCGGGGGGGATTTCCCGGCTCAGGTTCATCAGTCGCTCGTCATGCGGGATGGTTTCCAGCGTGTCTGTGATCAGGATGGGCGTTTCCGCAGCCAGCGGCGAGTCGGCCCGGCAATGCGGCACGAAGCTGAGCGCAGCATGCGTCCACAGCATGCGGTCGACGCTATTGGCAACGGCGTTTTCAAGCGCATAGACCAGCACCGGCTTTTTCTTGGCGTAGGCGCCGCTGAGCAGGGCACAGGCCGCGGCGATCTTGTCCGCCGCGCCGTGATAGAAAAAAACCTGGGTCAATTGAGCTTGCCGGCGCGTTGCAGCAGGTAATGCGTCAGCAAGGGAACCGGGCGTCCGGTAGCACCTTTGTTTGCTCCGGATTTCCAGGCGGTGCCGGCGATATCGAGGTGGGCCCACTCGAATTTCTTGGTGAAGCGCGACAGGAAGCAGGCCGCCGAAATGGCCCCGCCCCAGCGTCCGCCGATATTGGCCATGTCGGCAAACGGGCTTTTCAGCAGCTCCTGGTAGTCATCCCAGAGCGGCATGTGCCAGGCCCGGTCATGGGCGTCTTCGCCGGCGTCGAGCAGGTCGCGGGCGAG
>CAIYYE010000015.1 GCA_903930395.1 uncultured beta proteobacterium | reverse complement strand
GCGGGTCAAGAAAGAGCCGTGTGCCCTTGCCTTCAAAAAAGGCAATGCCCCAACCGTCCGAATGCACATCGGTGCCGCCACCCCGGGCCTGAAAGCCGCTGAAGGAAAAGCAGATATCGGTCGGGACATTGCAGTTCATGCCCAGAAGCTGGCACATTTTATTTCTCTTTTCATGTTAGGCTGTCTGCTCAAGATGCTTGTTAATACAGGTGTTATGCGGGGTTTCCTTGGTTTTTTTGAGGTGACACAGACTGGCGGAAATTGGAAACACGACAGGGTGACACGTTGGCCGAATTTTTACATAAAAAAACAGATTCAAGTCTCTGGTACTACAGGCGGCGTTATCCGCAGGATGTTGCCAAGGTGTTAGGTAAAGCGTGAATCGCCCCGGAACAGGTAGACGCTCCGAAGCCTTAAACTTAGGCAAAAGGAGAAGTCATGAGCAGCAAGCGTTACCCGGAAGAGTTCAGGATTGAAGCAGTGAAGCAAGTCACCGAAAGGGGCCATGCCGTGGCCGATGTGGCCGCCAGGATCGGTGTGTCGCAGCACAGCCTTTACGAATGGCTCAAGCGCTATGGCGTTCCCGAGATCGAGCGGAACGAACTACAAGGTCAGGCAGCGGAGATACGTCGCCTCAAGGCCGAATTGAAGCGGGTCAGCGAGGAGCGTGACATCCTAAAAAAGGCCGCAGCGTACTTTGCCAAAGAATCCCGGTAAGGTACGCCTTCATTCTGGCGCACGAAGCACAATACCCAGTTCGTCGGCTCTGCCACATGATGACGGTTCATCCGAGCGGCTATTACGCCTGGAAAGCCGACCCTGCATCGCCTCGTCAGAAGGATGATCAGCGGTTGCGCGGCCTGATCAAGCAATCCTGGCTGGAAAGCGGAGGCGTCTATGGCTATCGCAAGATTGCCCATGACCTGCGTGATCTTGGCGAGCGGTGCGGCAAGCATCGGGTCTATCGCCTGATGAAACAGGAAGGACTACGGGCCCAGGTGGGCTATCGTCGTCGAGCAGGGCACTACGGCAAGCCGGCGGTCGTGGCCGAGAATCGGTTGGCGCAGAATTTCGATGTTGAAGCGCCCAATCAGGTTTGGGTGACGGATATCACCTATATCCGGACCCACGAAGGCTGGCTGTATCTGGCCGTGGTGCTGGATCTGTTCTCCCGCCAGGTGATCGGCTGGTCAATGCGTTCGCGCATCGATAGCGAGCTGGCGATCAATGCCTTGCTGATGGCGGTGTGGCGGCGCAATCCCACGGCTCCTGTGATTGTTCATTCCGACCAGGGATGTCAGTACAGCAGTCATGACTGGCAAGCCTTCCTGAAAGCCCATGGCTTGGTCCCCAGCATGAGCCGACGCGGAAACTGCTACGACAACGCGGTGGCCGAGAGCTTCTTCCAGCTACTCAAGCGAGAACGAGTTCGCCGAAAAACCTATCTTGACCGGGAAGAGGCACGACGTGAAATCTTCGATTACATCGAGATGTTCTATAACCCGAAACGTCGTCACGGCTATGCAAACGACGTTTCTCCGGTAGAGTTCGAAAACCAGTATTTCAACCGGCTACAGAGTGTCTAGAAAAGCCGGGGCGATTCACCCTTCGCCGGTGGATCGAAAAAAGCCCAGATGCCGGAGCTGCCGTAGTCGGCCATGACGCGGATTTTCATCGGGTGCTGCGGCTTCACGCTCAATCCCACCAGTTGAACAGGGCGTCGCCCTGAGTAGCGGGCTGCCAGTAGCGGACATCGCTGTCGGAAAGGCCCGGCCTGCCGGTGAACGGCGCCAG
>CAIYYE010000014.1 GCA_903930395.1 uncultured beta proteobacterium | reverse complement strand
CCAGCACCTGGCTGGAGGTGCCGAGGCGGTGATACATGATGTCCCCGTCGTGGTCGATGGCGATGTCGCCGGAATCGAGCTTGAGGACCTGGCTGGGGGTCAGGGTGCGGTCGAGGGTAATGCGTTCGACGATGCCGAGGTTGTAGGAAAACTTGTCATCGAGTTCCTTGACCCGCTTCTGCCAGTCCCGGCGCGGCTGACGGAAGAGTTCGTCTTCGATCAGGGTGATCGTGCCGCGCATGAAGCGGCGGGCGTAATCGTCGGTAATGCCGCGCTGGGCGGTGGAAATGACGAAATCGGCGGTGAAGGCAATGGCGACGAAGGAACCCATCGCCAGCAGGTAGAAATTGAAGAACAGCTTGGACAGGCTGTAGCGACCGCCGCGCCAGCGCGGCAAGGCAACCCGGATGAGCGAACGGGCCAGACCCTGGTTTTGTTCCTTCGGGCTTGCTTCCCCGCTTTGGGGATCAGTTCCAGTCATGCTTGCTGAAAAGATAACCCTTGCCACGCACGGTCTTGATGCGCGTCGGGTTCTCAGGGTCGTCATTGAGCTTCTTGCGCAGGCGGGAAATGCGGGCGTCGATCGAGCGATCCAGGCCGTCGAAGCCGATGCCGCGCAGTTCCTGCAGCAGATCGTCGCGTGACAGCACATTGCCGGCATGTGAGGCGAGCAGCCAGAGCAGGTCGAACTCGGCCGTGGTCAGGTCGATGGTCTGGCCGTTCAGCGAAGCGGTACGGGTCGCCTGACTGATCCTGAACTGGCCGAAGACCATGGTTTCGGCTTCGCCGTTGCCCGCCTCGCCGGCTGTCGGCAGGCGGCGCAGCAGGGCCTTGATGCGGGCGAGCAGGACGCGTGGCTGGACAGGCTTGGCGATGTAGTCGTCGGCGCCCATCTCGAGGCCGAGGATCTGGTCGAAGTCCTCGTCGCGTGCCGTCAGCATGAGGATCACGCCGCGATACTGCGGGCGGACAGCGCGACAGACTTCGAAGCCGTCCTTGCCGGGCAGCATGACGTCGAGAATGACGAGATCGGGCTGCTCGGCCAGGATGCGTGCCTCTGCGGTATCGCCGCGCGGCTCGATGCTGACTTGCAGATCGTTCTTGGTCAGGTATTCAGCCGTCAGTTCGGCCAGGCGTTCGTCGTCTTCGACAAGCAGTATGCGTGTATTCATCCGCCAATCTTAACCACCTGCCGGGCGGCGGTCCACCTTCCTGTTCCCCGCCAGTATCCGGAAAATTCGCACATATCAACTGGAGCAGTCGATGGCATAGAATCCCGACTCATCGTCTTCAGAGGAATTGTCTTGATGAATTGGTCAAAAGTGCCCATGCGTGCCTGGTTCGCGACCCTGGGGCTAGGCTGTCTGGGTCTCGTTGCGGTCGGTATGGAATTGCAGACCCTGCTGCGGCTGGCCCCTTGCCCGCTATGTATCTTCCAGCGGCTGCTTTATATCGTCATCGGCTTTATCGGCCTGCTTGGATTCATCTGGCCGGCCGGGCGCCTGCTGTGGGCTGCGCTGGCGGGCGGTCTGGCCATGCTCGGCGCAGGCGTCGCGGGCTACCAGACCTGGATGCAGGCTTTTCCGCATCTGGCACCGGAGTGCAGTTTTACCGATCCGAACCTCATCGAGCGTTTCGTCGACTGGCTGGGCATGGCATGGCCATCGATGTTCCTGGCCACCGGCTTCTGCACCACCCGTGACTGGGAAATGTTCGGCCTGTCGATGGCCAACTGGTCCGTGCTGGTCTTCACCGGCATCGTGGTCTACGCCGCCTTGCTGTTCAGGCAGAAACAGCGGGCCTGAAAAAACAAAACCCGCCGAAAGGCGGGTTTGTCGAATGCTGGAGCAGGCTGAATTTACTTCA
Source organism: uncultured beta proteobacterium (assembly GCA_903930395.1). Lineage (GTDB taxonomy): Bacteria > Pseudomonadota > Gammaproteobacteria > Burkholderiales > Rhodocyclaceae > Azonexus. The sequence continues at coordinate 112 of CAIYYE010000014.1, read as the reverse complement.
GCTTGACTTCCTTGTAAGCAACGTGCTTACGAGCCTTCGGGTCGTACTTCATGAACTCCAGTTTGGCAGGCGTCGTGCGCTTGTTCTTGGAGGTGGTATAGAAGTGACCGGT
>CAIYYE010000013.1 GCA_903930395.1 uncultured beta proteobacterium | reverse complement strand
CGCTCCACCCCCGAGGACTACGCCCAGATGTGGAAAAGCCTTGCCGAGAACAATTTCTGGCAGGGGGAAATCTGGGACCGGCGCAAGGATGGCGGGGTCTACCCGAAATGGATTTCCATATCGGTGATTCGGGATGACGATGGGAAAACGCTCTACCACATCGCCCACTTCACGGATGTTTCATCGGAGCGTGCCGCTGAAGAACGCCTGCACCATATTGCCCATCATGATGTCCTGACCGGGTTGCTCAATCGCCTCAGCCTCAACGGTCGGATGGATCAGGCGCTGGCAACGGCACGGCGGGACGGCTCGCGGGTGGCGGTGATGTTCATCGACCTTGATCGTTTCAAGGTGATCAACGATACGCTCGGTCATCATGTCGGTGACGAACTGCTGATTGAAGTCGCCAGGCGCCTGCGTAGCAGTGTTCGCGATAGCGACGTGGTGGCACGGCTGGGCGGCGACGAGTTCGTCATTATGCTGTCCGGGGTCGAACACGCCGGTTCGGTCGCGATGGTCGCCGAAAAGCTCGTTTTCAGCATTGGCCATCCCTACCATGTCGACGGCCACGATCTCTACACGTCACCCAGCATCGGCATCGCCATTTTCCCGACCGATGGCAACGACGGCCAGACCCTGATGAAGAACGCCGACGCCGCGATGTATCACGCCAAGGCGTCGGGACGGAACAATTTCCAGTTCTTTGACGCCAGGATGAACGATGCCGCCGTCGACCGGCTGAAAACCGAACACGGCCTGCGCCAGGCGCTGGCCCGCGACGAGTTTCGCCTGCACTTCCAGCCCATCATCGACCTGGCCAGCGGCCGGGTGGCTGCCGTCGAGGCACTGGTTCGCTGGCAGCATCCCGAGAAAGGCCTGCTCTCCCCGGCCGGTTTCATCGGGATTGCCGAAGATACCGGACTCATCCAGCCGCTGGGTGAGTGGGTTCTGTGGGCGGCTGGCCGGCAACTGGCCGATTTCTACGCGGCCGGTATTTCCGGGGTCAGAATGGGGGTCAACATATCTGCCGTCCAGATGCGCAATGGCAATCTGCCCGTTCTTGCCCGGGGCATCATCGAAGCGTATGAGCTCAACCCGGCCGACCTCATTTTCGAGATCACCGAATCGGTAGCGATGGAGCAGCCCACGGAGACTGTGCGTATCCTTGATATCCTGCACCGCATGGGCATCATTATTGCCATCGACGATTTCGGGACCGGCTATTCCTCCCTGAGCTACCTGCGCATGTTCCCCCTCAAGCACCTCAAGCTGGATCGGACCTTTGTCGAGGAAATAGGCGAAGACACCGACGGTTCGGTAATCTGCGATGCAACCATCGGCCTGGCCCACAACCTCGGCCTCAAAGTGGTCGCCGAAGGCGTCGAAACCACGGCCCAGCTTGACTACCTGCGCAGTCGCGGCTGCGATCTGATCCAGGGGTATCTGTTCAGTCGCCCGGTTCCCGCAGCCGAGGCGATGGCATTCATTCGCCAGCGCAACGGATGAGGGGATTCCGGGCGGGGTGACTAAGTCAGATGCCGCGCGATTACGGTTTTTTCCGTCCGTACAAACCGGTCAAGGTCGCCTTGCCGATACTGTTGGCATTGACCATGTAACCGGCTAGTGCTGCTGTCGCTCCGGCGGGAAGCTCCAGCTTGTCGACCTTCAGCGCGTGCAGCGTGAAGTTGTAGCGATGCGCTTTGTCACCCACCGGCGGGCAGGGGCCGCCCCAGCCCGGTGCGCCGAAATCGGTGGAGATCTGGGTCGAGCCGGGCAGGTCGGCTGAACCATCGGCCTTCCCCGCGCCACCCGGCAGGGCGCTGGCCGTCGCCGGAATATTGATGACTACCCAATGCCACCAGCCGCTACCACCGGTCGGCGCATCTGGGTCATGTACCAGCAGTGCAAAGCTCTTGGTG
>CAIYYE010000012.1 GCA_903930395.1 uncultured beta proteobacterium | reverse complement strand
CTGCATCTTCTGCGGCTTGACGATGGCAGCGAGCTGGGCCATGCGCTTGTCCGGCACTTCGACGATGCCGACATTCGGCTCGATGGTGCAGAAGGGATAATTTTCCGCCGCGATGCCCGACTTGGTCAGGGCGTTGAAGAGGGTGGATTTGCCGACGTTGGGCAGGCCGACGATGCCGCATTTCAAAGACATGGGTTTTCCTGAGGTGGTGGCTACTAAACGGCTTTGCCGTGCAACTGTTGTTGGGCGCCGGCAAAGTCGCCGGCGGCAATTTTGGGCCAGGCCAGCAGGCAGCGGGCGAGGGCGTGTTCGATATCAGGCAGTTCTTCCTTGCGTGGCTGGTGCAGGACGAAATCGACGACCTCTTGCGCCAGGCCGAGGCTGCGCGGGTGGCCGATGCCGAGGCGCAGGCGCCAGAAGTCCGGCGTGCCGAGTTTGGCCTGGATGTCCTTGAGGCCGTTGTGGCCGCCGTTGCCGCCGCCTTGCTTCAAGCGGATGCCGCCGGGCGGCAGGTCGAGTTCGTCGTGGATGACGAGAATTTCTTCGGGCGGAATCTTGTAGAAATTGGCCAGTGCGGCGACCGACTGGCCGGAACGGTTCATGAAGGTGCTCGGCTGGAGCAGCCAGGTTTCGCCGCTACGCGCAGCCTTGCCATGGAACTTGGCCTGCGGGGTGAGCGCAGTCTTCAGTTTGTCGGCCAGATGGTCGACAAACCAGAAGCCGACATTGTGTCGGGTCGCTTCGTATTCCGGGCCGGGGTTGCCAAGGCCGACGATCAGGCGGGGTGGGTTCATGAGCAGCCAAATGAAAAAGCCGCCGGCGGCAAAATGCCAGCGGCGGCCATCACAGCGTGGAGCCGGATATTACTCGGCAGCAGCAGCTTCGCCTTCGGCGGCTTCGGTCGAACCACCCTTGCCAACTACGCCGACAACGACGGAGTCATCAGCCGTGTGATGGACGATCTTGACGCCCTTCGGCAGCTTGAGCTGGGAGAGGTGGATGCTGTCGCCAATTTTCAGGGCGCTCAGGTCGACTTCGATGAAGCCCGGCAGATCGGCAGCCAGACACTGAACGTCGATTTCGGTCATGACGTGATTCACCAGACCGCCGTTGAGCTTGACGCCCGGAGCGATTTCTTCATTGATGAAGTGGAACGGCACCTTGACGTGCAGTTCATGCGTGGCGTCGACGCGCTGGAAGTCGATGTGCAGAACCAGCGGACGGTAAGCGTGCATCTGGTAATCACGGAGCAGGACCTGCTCTTTTTTGCCATCGAGAACGAGGTCGATGACGGAAGAATGGAAGGCTTCCTTCTTCAGCTTGAGGAGCAGTTCGTTGTGGCTGGTTTCGATCGAAACCGGGGCAGCTTCGCCACCGTAGACGATACCCGGGACGGTGCCAGCGCGACGCAGGCGGCGGCTCGCACCCGTTCCCTGCAGCGTACGCGCTTGGGCGATAAGTTCAAATTGCATGGTGATACTCCAGTAGGTTTCCCGGACCGCGACCAGTTCGGGAAGGTTGAAAAAACTTAGTCGATGAACAGCGACGAAACAGAGTCGTCGTTGCTGATGCGGCGTATGGTTTCGGCCATGATTTCGGCCACGGAGAGCTGGCGGATGCGCGGGCAGGCAGCGGCATCGTCGCGCAGCGGAATGGTATCGGTGACAACCAGGGCGTCGAGGTCGGAACTGTTGACGCGTTCGATCGCCGGGCCGGAGAGCACCGGGTGCGTACAGTAGGCGACGACCTTCTTGGCGCCATTGGCTTTCAGCGCGGTGGCAGCCTTGCACAGGGTGCCGGCGGTATCGACCATGTCGTCCATGATGATGCAGGTGCGGCCGTCGACTTCACCGATGATGTTCATTACTTCGGAAACGTTGGCTTTCGGGCGGCGCTTGTCGATGATGGCCAGATCGCATTCGAGACGCTTGGCCAGCGAACGGGCGCGAACGACGCCGCCGTGGTCGGGCGAAACGACCATCGGGTTTTCGTAATGCTGCTTCTGGATGTCTTCGAGCAGGATGGGCAGGGCGTAGATGTTATCGACGGGAATGTCGAAGAAGCCCTGGATCTGTTCGGCGTGGAGGTCCATGGTCAGGACGCGGTCTACGCCGGAGGCGACGAGCATGTTGGCGACCAGCTTGGCGGCGATGGGCACGCGCGAGG
>CAIYYE010000011.1 GCA_903930395.1 uncultured beta proteobacterium | reverse complement strand
CTTGCCCTCCTTGCTGCCGAGCGCCATGACGTTGCCGCCGATGTTGATCAACGCATTGTTGATGCCCTGGGCGCGCAGGATGGCGGCGGCGCGGTCGAGGGCGACGCCTTTGAGGTAGCCGCCGAAATCGAGGGCGACCTCGTGCTTGCGGCTGCGGACGGTGCTGCCGTCCAGACTGATGTCGGCAATCGACGGGTGATTGACGAGCCAGGCCTTGATGTCGGCGGCGGGTGGCAGTTCGGCCTTGAATTCGTCGGCCTGAAAGCCCCATAGTTTGATCAGCTGGCCGATGCCGGGATCGAACAGGTGGTCACCCTGTTTGGCCAGCGTTTGCGCTTCACTGACGAAGGCGGCGAGTTCCGGGCTGACAGTCTGCGGTCGACCAGCGGCAATCGCCTCGTTCAGGGTCATTAGTTCAGAGGCTTGCCACGCATGGTAGGCCCGGTGCAGGCGGTCAAATTCGCGCAGTACGGCGGCGACTGCCTTGCGGCCTTGCTCGGGGTCGGGGCTGACGACGAGGACTTCGACGCGGGTGCCGAAGACGTAGGCCTGCTGCTCCTGCAGGGGTGTGCGCCCGCAGGCGGCGAGGAGCAGGGCGAATAGCGCGGCGAGGAGCAGCCTCAGGCAATGCCGCATGCGTGTTCGATCGCGGTAATGAAGGCGCCAGCTGCGTCGAAGCCCGACTGCTGGCGGATCTCGACCATGCAGGTCGGGCTCGTTACGTTGATTTCGGTGAGGTAGTCGCCGATGACGTCGATGCCGACCAGCATCAAGCCGCGTTTGAAGAGGATGGGGCCGAGCGTTTCGGCAATTTCGCGGTCGCGGGCCGACAGTTCCTGGGCGACGCCGGTGCCGCCAACGGCCAGGTTACCGCGCGTTTCGCCGGCCTTGGGAATGCGTGCCAGGCAAAAGGGTACCGGCTTGCCGGCGATGATCAGGATGCGTTTGTCGCCGTGGCTGATTTCTGGCACGAAACACTGCGCCATGATGGTTCGCTGGCCTTCCAGGGTCAGCGTTTCGACGATGACATTGCGGTTCGGATCGTTGCGATGGACGCGGAAAATCTGGCTGCCGCCCATGCCGTCGAGCGGCTTGAGGATGACGTCGCGCTGCTCGTCGATGAAGTGGTGAATCTGTGCCATGTTGCGCGTGGCCAGGGTAGCCGGCGAAAAATGGGCGAATTCCATGATCGCCAGTTTTTCGGAATGATCGCGCAAGGCCCGCGGACTGTTGAAAACCTTGACGCCATCAGCCTCGGCGCGTTCGAGCAGCCAGGTGGCCGTCAGGTATTCGAAATCGAAAGGTGGGTCCTTGCGCATGATGACCGCGTCGAAGGCCTTCAGCGGCATCCATTCGCGGCCGGTGTCACGGTACCAGTCGTGGTCGTCCGGACGCAGGTGCAGGTGTGTCGCCTCGCCCGAAACACCGCCGCTCTGACCGGCCTCCGGCTTGCGCCAGCCGAGCGTTGCGGCATCGATGGCAAACACGTCGTGGCCATGGTTCTCGGCGGCGCGCATCATGGCCACCGACGAATCCTTCCAGGCTTTCAGGTGATCGAGCGGATCGACGACAAAGGCCAGCTTCAACGACTGGCTGCTGCCGCCAAGGAGGTGTTTCTCGAAGTGCAGTTGCTGGGGCATCGGACTCAGGCGTCTTCCGGTGCCGTGCGTTCCAGTTCGATGGCGG
>CAIYYE010000010.1 GCA_903930395.1 uncultured beta proteobacterium | reverse complement strand
GAACCGCGCAGGCCGACGCAGGTGCCGATCGGATCGACACGCGGATCGTTCGACTTGACGGCGATCTTGGCGCGCAGACCGGGGTCGCGGGCACAGGCCTTCAATTCCATGAGGCCGTCGGAGATTTCCGGGACTTCCATGTCGAACAACTTGACGACGAATTCCGGCGCGGTGCGCGACAGGATGATCTGCGGGCCGCGGGCATTGCGGTCGATGCGCAGCAGGTAGGCACGGACGCGGTCGCCGACACGCAGATTTTCCTTGGGGATCATCTGGTCGCGCGGCAGCATGGCTTCGATCTTGCCGGCTTCAACAATGGCGTTGCCACGTTCCATGCGTTTGATGGTGCCGGAAACGACGTGTTCCTTGCGATCGAGGAAGTCAGACAGGATCTGCTCACGCTCGGCATCGCGAATCTTCTGCAGGATGACCTGCTTGGCCGCCTGGGCGCCGATACGGCCGAAGTCGATCGGCTCGAGGCTTTCTTCCAGGGTATCGCCCAGCTCGATCTCGGGATCGTCCTTCTGGGCTTCCGAAAGGGGAATTTCAGTGAATTCGTTGACGTACTCGTTGTCCGCCACCACCTGCCAGCGACGGAAGGAGTCGTAGCTACCGGTATTGCGGTCGATCGACACGCGCACTTCGGCCTCGTCATTGATGCGCTTCTTGGTGGCCGATGCGAGGGCCAGCTCAAGGGCGCCAAAAACGATTTCCTTGGCGACATTCTTTTCGCGGGCGAGTGCATCAACCAGCAGCAATATTTCACGGCTCATGGGCTAAAACCTCCTAGTCCTTCAGTCGAAACGAGGCACCAGACGTGCCTTCTCGATATTATTGAATTCCAGTTCCACATCATCTTTTGCAAGACGCAGACCGACCTTGCCATCCTTGCAGCCCAGCAGTTCGCCCTGGAAGTTCCGGCGACCGCCATGCGGAATTCGCAACTTGATCTGGATTTCCTGACCAGCGAAGCGCTCGAAGTCTTCGGCCTTCTTGACGACACGATCGAGGCCCGGCGACGAAATCTCGAGGCGGTCGAAATCGAAGTTCTCGACTTCGAAAACACGCGTCAATTGATTCGAGACCTTGGCACAATCCTCGACGTCGATCCCGGTAGCCCGACCCGGCGCATCGATAAAGACACGAATCGTCCGCCCACGCGGCGACATCTCGACATCCACGAGTTCATAACCCAGACCGACAACCGTCGTTTCAAGCAGTGCGTTTAAATCCATAGCCACAAATAAAAAATGGGCGAAACGCCCACCTCACGAAAAAAAGATGCCCTGCCAAAAATGGCAGGAGGAACAAACCCGTGAATTATAACGGATTTGTTCCCCATCGACAATCGATTTACTTGCTTTCAGGACCCTTTCGGGGCGCTGCCGCATGGTTTTCGAGGTCGCGCAGCAGCATTTTGATTTCCACTTCCTTGAGCTCCCGCGACATGCCGCGCTTCAATTGCGGCGGCAGCACGAACGGGCCGTAACGAACGCGGATCAGGCGGCTGACCGTGCAGCCGACCGCCTCGAACATGCGTCGCACTTCGCGGTTGCGGCCTTCAAAGATGGTGACGCGATACCAGTGGTTGGCGCCCTCGCCGCCACCGTCGTGCAGGGTGCCGAAATTGGCCCGGCCGTCTTCGAGTTCGACGCCATGCAGCAACTGCTGTTGCGCTTCGAGCGTCAATTCACCCAGAACACGCACGGCGTATTCGCGAACCAGCTCCGAACTCGGGTGCATGAGCTTGTTGGCCAGGTCGCCGGAGGTCGTGAAAATGAGCAGGCCGGAGGTGTTGAAGTCGAGCCGGCCGACGTTGATCCAGCGCCCACCACGCATGCGGGGCAAGGCCGCGAAGACCGAGGGGCGGCCATCCGGGTCGTCGCGCGAGACGATTTCGCCTTCCGGCTTGTGGTACATCAAGACGCGCGGCGGACGGGTGCTGCCGGTG
>CAIYYE010000009.1 GCA_903930395.1 uncultured beta proteobacterium | reverse complement strand
TCTCGATGTCGATGACCAGAACATCCGGCCAGGCGACTTTCATCTTTTGCATCGCAAAGAGAGGGTCGGCCGCCGTTGCAATGACCTCGATGCCGGGGTCGCTGGTCAGAGCCTGGGCAACGACCTGACGGACCAGGGCCGTATCGTCGACGATCATGACTTTGATCTTGTCAGCCATAGGGGCTCCTGATCTCGGCATTCGACCCTTGGGGGAAGGCCAGCCAAACGTCGCCACTCCAGATGTCGAAATGCAATTTTCGGCGTCCGCTGCCCCCTACATGTTCGGCCATTAGCGCGATATGGTTCGCGGCGAGCAGTTGTCGCCCGTGGGCCACATTACGCGGGCCGATATCCATTTGCTTGCCGGATGGGTCAGCCAGCATATTGGCGCCGCCGAACAATTTGGCCTGATATTCACTGGGTCGCGTTCCTGCTGCCTCCACTTGTTGCAGGAAAAGTTCGAATGCCTCACTGGCGAAGCGGCCATCCAACTTGGCATTGGCCGGACGTTTGCGCTCCGTCAGCATGTAATGACACATACCGCCAATGTGCCGTCTTGGGTGCCACAGGGTGATCGATACACATGAACCGAGCAAGGTCGAGATGCGCGCGTCTTTCCCACCGAAGTAAAAGTCTCCAGGGTTGAGAAATACCGTTTTTATCCCGACAGCTTGCTGACTCATGGCTTTCGATAGATGGTTGGGAGAATCGCTTCGACGCGATCAGTGATGCCGTTCAGTGTTTCCGAATGTCCGATAATCAGGTAGCCACCGGATTTGAGGCGTGGCAGAAGATTGTGCACCACTCTGGTCTTGGTCTGTGGATCGAAGTAAATCATGACGTTGCGCAGGAAAATGACTTCGAATTCGCCAATTTCCGCATCAATCGGGTTCATCAGGTTGATTTGATAGAAGTGCGTCTTTTTTCGCAACTCGGGGGCAATCAGGAAAGTTCCGGCATGGGAGCGGACGCCCTTCAGGCAGTATTTCGTCAGATACCCCGGCGGAATGCCTTCGGTGCGGGCCAGTGAGTAGTGACCGGTCGCCGCCTTGGCCAGCACCTGGGTGCTGATGTCGGAACCGACGATTTCCCACGGTGTGTTGGGCAGGTTGTCGGCAAGCACCATGGCTAGTGTGTAGACTTCCTCGCCACTCGAACTGGCCGCACTCCACACTCGGAAGGTAGTGGGGCTCTTGCGCTTGCGGATGATTTCATCGCGCAGAAAAGCGAAATGCTTGGGCTCACGGAAAAAATAGGTTTCGTTGGTGGTCAGCAGATCGACCATCGTCTGCAATTCTTCAGGGTGCTCGCCGGTAGCCAGCATCCGGTAATACTGCGTGAAACTGCCAAGCTCATAAACCTTCAGGCGTCGGGTCAGACGACCGACGAGCAGTATCTTTTTGGCATCGCTCAGGCTTATGCCGGCAATCTTGTAGATCAGCCGCTGAAAGAGGGCGAATTCCTGGTCGGTGATAGGGCTGGGCTCGGCCATCAGAACAACTCGATCTTCTTCTCGGTGGTTTTGGGTTTCTGTACCAGCGTGTCTGCGTAGCTTTTTTCTTCGCGGGCAATCACTTCGGCGGTCGCCATATTGGTCACCATCCGTCGGCAAAACGCATCACCCGTCGTGGGCAGGAAGAGCACCTTGCGCGACCACGGTCCGAGAAAGTCCGAGGCGAGCAGGGGAATGCCTTCGCGATTGAGCCATTCCTTGGTGAAGTCGGCATTGCGGGCGCCGATGGTCATCAGGTTTCCGGAGGTGTTGATGATCGTGCCGCCGCCAAAAGCCTTGGCCTGGATTCGGACTTTCTTGGCACCGCGCTGAAGCAGGGCGTTGAGCAGCGCTTCCATGGCATAGGCACCAGAGAGCAGGGAATCGACATCATCATTGCTGCCACGCCGGATGCTG
>CAIYYE010000008.1 GCA_903930395.1 uncultured beta proteobacterium | reverse complement strand
GGGGCGAGGCGGGTGATCGCCTCGGCCATGCGCGCGATGTCGGCTTCAATGTCCTGATCGTATCGGAGCAGCGCCTCAGCACGCGTCGCATGGCCGAGGCCATGGGTCAGTTCGCCGATGCCCTCGCCACCCGTGGCGACGGTGGCCAGTACGGGAATGCCGAGCTCTTCGGAAAGCGCCGGGATATCGACCATGACACCACGCGCAGCGGCCTCGTCGTGCATGTTGAGCGCCAGCACCATGGGCACCCCGAGTTCGGCCAGCAGGGCGGTCAGGGTCAGCGTCCGGCGCAGGTTCTTGGCATCGCCGACCTGCACCAGGCAACGCGACGACTCGTTAAGCAGGGCGCGCATGGTCGCCCGTTCATCATCGCTGCGCGACGGCAGGGCGAGTACGCCGGGGGTGTCGAGCAGCATCGCCTCGCGGTCGAAGCGGGCGCTGGCGCGTGTGACTTCGACGGTGGTGCCGGGGTAGTTCGAGACATTGACGTAAGCCCCGGTCAGGCGATGAAACAGCACCGATTTGCCGACGTTGGGATGACCGACGAGCAGGATGGCGTTGGCGGCGGAAGAAGGAGTAGTCAAGTTCTATGCGGTTCAGGTGTGGCTGGGGCCCGGAGGTGCCGGGCCGAGCGTTACTTTACGCCGGATTGCCGCTGTGCTTGATGATTTGAGGCAAGTTTTTGCTATTTCAAAGCAGACCCGCGAGCACTGGTCACGGCAGGTCGTTTTGCTGGCTCAGTGCTGCCTCGATCAGGCGACGCGAAATACTGATCGGCTCGGGCAGCAAGGGCAGGGCGTCGAACGGAAACCAGTCGGCGGCTTCGATTTCGGTTGGGTCGGGCGTGATCGTGCCGCCGGCGTAGTCGGCGAAGAAAGCGACCATCAGCGAATTCGGGAAAGGCCAGGGCTGGCTGTGGAAGTAGCGCAGGTTGCTGATTGCTATGCCGACTTCCTCGCGCACTTCGCGGGCGGCGCATTCTTCGAGCGTTTCGCCAGCTTCGACAAAGCCGGCCAGGGCGCTGTAAACGCCCGGTTTGAAATGCGGGCTGCGACCGAGCAGCAGTTTGTTGCCATCGCGCACCAGGACCATGACGGCCGGCGCAATGCGCGGGTAGGCGAGCAGGCCGCAGGATGGGCACTGCATGGCCAGTTCGCCGGGTTTCCTCTGCGTCGGCGTACCGCACTTGCCGCAGAAGCGGTGGTTGTTCTGCCAGTCCAGCAACTGCGTGGCGCGCCCGGCCAGGGCAAAGCTGTCGCTGCCGGCCAGCGGGAAGATGGCACGCAGTGGCGTGGCTTCGCCGTCGGGGATGCCGGGGAGTTGGGCGACGTCGGCGGCGTAGCAGGGCAGTCCATGCAGTTCGCCAACGTGAAGCACGTTTTCGGGTTGGCCGAAGTCGGTGGCCGGGCCTTTGGGGAAAACGGCTTCATCCTGGCCGGCAATGGTCAGCAGGCGATGCTCGCAGCGCAGTATCCAGTAAGCGGTTTGGCTCATTGCTTGGGGACTTACATCGAAATGGTATGCGGCGACGACTCGGGCAGCCGGTAAATCGTCGTTTCGGCATTCGGCGCCAGGCTGCCCAAAGCCATGCTCACTATTGAAATGAACAGGCTGGCAAAAAAAGCCGTCCAGAAGCCCGAAATGCTGAATCCGCCGACGACTTTGGCGACCAGCTGGAGCAGCAGCGCGTTGATCACCAGGATAAACAAGCCGAGTGTCAGCAGCGTCAAAGGCAGGGTCAGGAAAACCAGTAGCGGCCGCAGGACAGCGTTGGCGAAACCGAGCAGCAGGGCAGCGACGATCAGCGCCGAGGTGCCGGAGAAGCGGATGCCCTTGAAGACAAGGCTCGCACCCCACAGGGAGAGGGCGGTGATCGTCCAGTTGATGAAGAATCCCGCCAGATTGTCGAACATGGTTTACCTTTTCTGAAATGGGTGATGACTGACGGCATTACTGCAGAGCGGCCGGCCGTTTGATCTCGGCGCGCAAGTAAGGCGCATCGGCTCTCTGGAAGAACATCAGCGCGATGGCCTGCGGCGGCCCTTCCTTTTCCCATTCGACACGTTTGTACCCGGGCATGATGCAGTCGTTGGCGAATGTTTCGCCAGCTTGCAGCGGGTTCAGAGAGTTGAAATAGAGATGATCCGGACCGACGAGATAGGCTATCGATGCACGCGATCGTGGAATGGGCACCGGCGGGTCGATGCCGTCAGTGCGAAAGTTGACCCTGAATTCAAGCGCCTCGGCGGGCTCAGCGGAGATCGCTGGCGAGAAATCGGCTTGCGCACGTTTGCCATTGAGTCGCCAGTAAAGGCGCAGGACCGGCGACTGTTCACGGGCCGACCACATGAGGTGCACGTTCTGCTGATCACGGCACAGGATGTCGCGGCTGCTGGTGGCAGTGTCGGACCAGTGTTCACCTGTCTTGCGGTCGATTCGATCGAGTTCGAGGCCGGCTGGTGCAATGAGTGACTGGGTATGGATCAGGCCAACGGTCGGTAAGTTGAAAGACTGTACGGGGCCGGTGACATAGGGCAAGGCGGTGACCGGCGCAGCATGCAAGGCGCTTTGGGCCAGGCTGCGCGATGCATGGAAAATCGGCCCCTGAAGCAGGGTCGCCGCGCCGAAGGGGAGAAGTATCATGAGCAGGCTGCTGGCTGCCATGAACAGGCTTTCGCCCTTGCTCAAGGCAGGCCGCAGAAATCGACCACAGAGCAAATGACCGGCAAACCAGACGAGCGGGCTGATGATGAGCAGTGCGAGGTAGAAATAGGCCAGCGCCTCCGGTCCCGAAATTGCCATGCTCGGGATGACGATGATGCTTGCCGAGAGCGGCAGCAGGAGGAAAAGCGAGAGCAGGCGCAACGACAGCCAGCTCCCGCCCTTGTCGCGTGTGGCGAAGTAGCGACGCTCACGGATCAGAACCAGCCCGGCAACCGCCAGAATGGCAATGCCAACAACGGCCCAGGCCCCCTTGTCGAAGAGGGGAAGTCTGCTGATGCTCGTCAGGAAATAGTCGAAATTCACGCCGGACATTTAGTGCAAGAAGGAAGTCGGCAGAGTATCGGGCTTGCGCTGCGGAATGGTCAATCCGCTGGGTATTTTCTAGCCGTTCTTGCCGTGCATGACGACACGCGAAACAAACCAGATTGCGGTCAGATTGGCCGCGATGGCGACGTAGCCGACCAGTGGGTATCCGACAATGCGGCCGCTGGCGTCGAGCGAGGTGAGAAAGCCGGCCAGCGTTGTCGCCAGGCCCATGGCCAGCGACTGGACGGTGGCGTGGAGCGACATGAAAGTGCCGCGCAGGTGGGGTTGGGCAGAGGAGGCGATGATGGCCATGGACGGGATCATGCGCCCCGAGATGAGCACGAAGAAACTCGCCGAAATGATCAGCCAGATCCACAGCGGCAGCATCCCTACGTGCGTTATCAGCAGGGTCGGCACCATGGCGAGCAGGGCTACCAGCCGATAAACCTCCATCTTGCCGTGCTTATCGGCCCAGTGTCCGATCAGCCGGGCGCTGATGAAGGTGGCCGAGCCGCCGACGAAGTAAACAATGGGGATGTCGCTCTGGGCGATGCCGACGTTGTTGACGGCATAGACCGTGATGTAGGGAATGATGGTGAAGCCGGAAAAAATGATCAGCGCCGAAAAGAGCAGGGCGCGCAGGTGGTTGCTGTCGGCCAGTACCTCAAACGTGGCCGAGAGCAGGTGGGCCCGCTTTTCCGCGCCGAGATGGTGACGCAGCTCCGGCAGGAAGCGGAGGCCGATGGCGAGAAACGCCACGGTCAGCGCGGCGATCAGGACGAAGGGCGCGCGCCAGCCGAGATGGTTGGCCAGCCACAGCGACAAAGGCACACCGGCAATCGTTGAAATCGAAAAGGCGCTCGACACGACGCCGCTCGCCCGTGCCCGGCGTGAAAAGGGAATGGCGTCGGCGATCATGGTCTGGACCAGCGCGCCCATGATGCCGCCAAACACCCCGGCCAGGCCGCGCGCCAGGATCAGCGTCGAATACCCCGGGGCCAGGCCGCAAGCCAGCGTCGCCACGCCAAACAGGGCGAAGACGATGAGCAGGAGGTGCTTGCGTTCGAAGAGGTCAACAAAGGTCGCCGCCAGGATTCCCGAAACCGCCGCACTGAAGCTGTAGGACGCCACGAGCAGCCCGAACTCGTGCGTGCCGATGCCAAAGGCCGCCATCAGGATCGGACCGAGCGGCATCATGATCATGAAATCGAGCACATGGCTGAACTGGATACCGGCCAGGGTCAGCAGGAAAAAGCGTTCGGTACGCGGTGAAAGCGGAGCGGGCATGGGGATGGGAAAGTCGGCGTGGCAGCAAGGATACGCCGACTGCGGGCGAGTCGTCAGCTTCGACCGCTAGTTGCCCCGGCCTGCT
>CAIYYE010000007.1 GCA_903930395.1 uncultured beta proteobacterium | reverse complement strand
ATCCAGGACTTCGACGCGACGACCTTCACCATGCGCGGTGGCCTGAATTGCGATACCAAGGTGAAAACCTGCTGGACCAATCGCTACGACAAGAAGGTCGACGTGAAAGCCACTACAACGCTGTTCGGCAAGTAGCCGATTCCGGGAGATTTCATGTTCAAGTCCGTTCGTCACATGACACATCCGTTCACCAGCGCAGCCCTGATTGGTCTATCACTGCTGGGAAATGCAGCGAATGCTGCAAATTGCCGCTTCTTCGAGAATCCAGTGGTGCAAAATGGCGATTGCACGGATTTCTTTCTGTATCAGAGCAAAACCTCGGCGACTATCGACAGCGGCATCACCGTCAGCGACTCCGCCGGAAGCGCACCCTACGGCCCGGTTTCGCCCGGCCAGCTACCGGCATTTGCGCTTGTTTCCATCAATTATGGAACGCCAGTCATAGACAGTTTCGTCAATAACGGGACGATCATTTCCTATCAGGCGACGTATTATCAAAATGTCGGTAACGTCCGTCCCCCGGCATTTTCAGTCGGTGGGTCGACGACGATCACGGCGCTGACCAACAACGGAACGATCACCACCGCGCCCATCGTCGCCGTCACCGATCCGGCCTACACCATGGAGGTCTGGGGAACGGTCGGAACATTCCTCAATAGCGGCAGTGTCGGCACAACGGGAACGAGCAAAGGCCTGTTGGTCGCAGCCGGGGGCGCTATCGGCAGCATCGATAACCTCGGCTCGATTTCCGGCGGCGGAATGGGCATCACGGTCGATGCCCTGGGTTCCATCGGGACGCTCAGCAACCTGCAATCCGATCTTACCTATACCGGCAATCTACCCGCCAATTACAACACACGCGTTAATAGCCCGACGAGCTACGGCAAGCTGAATGTCACGGCTGGGGTGGGCACCACGACCTTCGGCATTGCGCCAGGTTCAAGCGTCACCAATGCGACGTATACCGCCGTGCTGAACGGCGTTACCGGTGCCAATCTGGTGGCGACCAGCGGCGTTTATGGCGGTGGTCTGGTGCAGATGAACTGGTTGCTGACCAACCCTTCCGGTACGCAGTGGGATCTCACTGCCTCGTCAACACCGATCACGCCGACCGTGCCAGGCACCGGCTCCGGCAACAAACTGAGCAGTGCCATCCTGTTCTCGTTCGCGCCCGCTGCTACCGCTTTCGTGGTGGCCAGTGGCGCTCCTTTGTCCGGGGCGATTCAGGCCCTGACTCCGTCGCAGGTGAGTGCTCTGTCCAGTGTTCATGCCGAAGGCTATTCGTCGAACATGACCATAAGCCTCGAGCAGATGGGCCATGTCACGAACACCGTCATGGATCGCATCCACGCACCGCTGTCCGGCCAGAGCGCGACATCGGCCGCCTACGAGATCGATCAGGGGCGCTATTTCTGGGTAGACGCCAGCGCGATGAAGGGTACGGTCGATAGCTACGACCAGCTCGCCGGCTTCGGCTACCAGCTTTCCGGCATCGTCATGGGCGGCGACCTCTGGCGTGACGCCTCAGGTGGTTTTGGCCTCTTCGGCGGCGTCGGCTACACGACGATGACCGAGTCGGAGCAGGTGGCGCAGGACTTTTCCTCGATCAATTATTACCTCGGCGTGTACGGTGGCAAATACCTGTCGAACGATTTCAAATTATCCGGTGCTGCCGGCTATGTACTGAGCGATACGACAGCGAAACGCTACAACCCGAACGTGGGTGCCTTTACCGGCGGTACGGCGAAAAGCGACTATCAGTCGAATGGGGCCTACGCTGCGCTCAAGCTTTCGCGCCCCTTCATGGCCATGGATCGCCTGACGCTGACGCCTTTTGCCGGTGTTTCCTATACGCAGCTGTGGATGAGTCAGGCCAACGAAGCCGGCGGCAACGATTTCAATTATTCAATTTCGTCGGCCAACGCCCGCTCTGTCCTGACATTCGTCGGGGCAGAGTTCCTCATGCCCTTGAGCCATGGGACGAAAAATCCGCTCGCACTGACCGGTTTCTACCGCTTTGGCTACGACTGGAGCGCCGACAGCAATTCGGCCCACGAAATAACGGCCAACAGCCACCTGTTCGGCTCATTCACGCAGATTGGCGCCAACAAGGGGCCGGTCAACAATCTGATGGGCCTCGGCCTGCAGGGCAACATCGCCCGCGGGGTTTCACTGCGTGCCGGCATCGTCGGCCGGATAAGCACCTACGGCAGCGAAATCGGCGGTGGCGGTGAGGTCAGGATTGAGTTCTGATCCCCGATGATCAGTGACCGGATTCGCTCAGGCCCGGCGGTCGACACCCGGCCGTGGCCTCTTGCGGCGATCCGGCCGGGAACCGTCCCTGACGCCCCGGCCGCGCATCAGCAGCACCGGCACCATGACGAGAAAGAGCAGGACGAGGGCTGAATGAAGCAGGTAATGGTCGAGGATTTCTTGCAGCACTGCACGCTCCGCTAAAGTTTCAAGTTGCTCTCTTCATTATATCGGCGCAAGCCGCAAGGCATAGGTCAAAACAGGCGGATGGGCGGCCACAGGCGTAAAATGGCGGCTTGCCAATGAACGCCAGCACGCCATGAACCAGACTATCAGTTTCATCACCCTCGGGGTCGCCGATCTGGCCCGCAGCCGGGCGTTTTACAAGGCGCTGGGCTGGCAGGAATCGTCGGCCAGCCAGGAGGCGATTGCCTTTTTCCAGGCGGGCTCGGTGGCCTTTGCGCTGTTTGAGCGCGAGGCGCTGGCCGAGGATGCGGCGGTGTCGCCGGTCGGCAGTGGTTTTCCCGGTTTTGCACTGGCCCATAACGTGCCGTCGGAAGCCGCGGTGATCGCCACGCTGGCAGACGCGGTGGCGGTTGGCGCGACGCTTGTGCGCCCGGCCGACAAGGTTTTCTGGGGAGGCTTTCGTGGCTACTTTGCCGACCCGGACGGTTTTCTCTGGGAGGTCTGTTTCAATCCTTTTAT
>CAIYYE010000006.1 GCA_903930395.1 uncultured beta proteobacterium | reverse complement strand
GCCTTGCGAATCCGCTTGGCAAACACGGTCATTTCCTTTGCTGCCTGAATGTCTCCCCGGCCTTCCGCGACCGTGATGCCCTGTTCGTAGGCGGCGAGGGCGGCGGGGTGGTCACCCGCCTCAGCCAGGGCCTTGCCCAGGGCTTTCCAGGCGGCCGAGTAGTGCTGGTCGCGGTCGACTGCGGCCTGGAAGCAGGTGGCGGCCTGGGCGGGATCGCCGGCTTTCAGATATTCGTTGCCGAGCGAGAAGCGGAGGAGGGCGCCATCGCGTGGGCCGTTGAGCATTTTTTCCAGGGATTCGATGCGTGGGTTCATGGGTCGGCAAGGCTAAAATAGGGTTTTGCAATTCACAGACAGGAAAGCATTTCATGGCCAAGACCATCATCGCCACCCCGAACGCCCCGGCCGCCATCGGCACCTATTCGCAAGCCGTGCGCGTCGGCGATACCGTTTACATGTCCGGGCAGATCGGGCTCGATCCGGCCTCGATGCAGATGGTAGACGGGATCGACGCGCAAATCGTTCGCGTCTTTGAAAATCTCAAGGCAGTGGCCGAGGCGGCTGGCGGTTCGCTGGGCGATGTCGTCAAGCTCAACGTCTTCCTGACCGACCTCGCCAACTTTGCCAAGGTCAATGAAACGATGGCCCGCTATTTCAGTGAGCCCTTCCCGGCGCGGGCCGCGGTCGGCGTCAAGGAGCTGCCGCGTGGCGCTCTGGTCGAGGCCGATGCGGTGATGTACCTGGGAAACTAAGGCTCTGATGAGCGACGCCGGAGCGCCCGCTCCGATCCGTGCCTCGGAGGCATTGCTCAAGAAGCTAGGCAAAATCGGCCTCCATAGCGAGGCTGATTTGCTGGTGCACCTGCCCCTGCGCTACGAGGATGAAACGCGCATCACTCCGGTTGGTCGGGCTTTTGGCGGCGAGGCGGTGCAGGTCGAAGTGGTCGTCCAGCGCAGCGAAATCCAGTTCCGGCCGCGCCGGCAGATGGTCGTCCATGCGGCCGACGAGAGCGGCGAGATCGTCCTGCGTTTTTTCAGTTTTTACCCGAGCCAGCAGGCGGCCTTGAGCGAAGGTTCGCGCATCCGGGCTTTTGGTGAAGTGCGCGGTGGATTTTTCGGTGCCGAGATGGTGCATCCACGCTTCCGCAAGATTGCCGATGACGAGCCGCTGCCGACGGAAATGACGCCGATTTATCCGACCACGGCCGGTCTGGCCAATTCGGCCTTGCAAAAGCTGATAGCCAAGGCCTTGGTCGTCGGTGACTTGTCCGAAACCTTGTCGGAAACCCTGCGCCAGCGCCTTAAATTGCCGGGCCTTGCGCGCAGCCTGCATTTTTTGCACCGGCCGCCACCCGGCACCGATCTCGACACCCTCCATGCGCGCAATCATCCGGCCTGGCGGCGGGTCAAGTTCGACGAGGTGCTCGCCCAGCAACTCTCCCTGCGCCGTGCCTATCTGGCGCGCCGTGAACAGGGGGCGCCGGTGCTGGTGGCGCGCGACGACCTTGGCGCCCGCCTGCTTGACAGCCTGTCTTTCGGCCTGACCGGCGCACAGGTGCGGGCGATGGCCGAAATCGGCGGCGATCTGGCCCAGCCTTATCCCATGCAGCGCCTGCTCCAGGGCGATGTCGGGGCCGGCAAAACCATTGTCGCGGCATTGGCCGCCTGTCAGGCCATTTCGGCTGGCTGGCAGGCGGCATTCATGGCGCCGACGGAAATCCTGGCGGAGCAGCATTACCTCAAACTCCGCGAGTGGCTGG
>CAIYYE010000005.1 GCA_903930395.1 uncultured beta proteobacterium | reverse complement strand
GGCAGGGTTTCTTCGAGGAAGACATCCCAGTTGCGCGTATCGCCGAGCGCGCCGGCCAGGGTTTGCCAGGTCTGGCCATAGGCGGCGACGAATTCGGGCGGCAGCACGGGGGCAAAGAGCTTGATGGCCGAACGCAGGCGGCGCAGGGCGACTCGGGCCTGGTGGATGAATTCCGGTTCGCCGCCGGTCAGCAGGCCCTTTTCATTGCGCTGGAAGTGTTCCAGGCAGCCGAGCGCAACGCTGCGGAAGGCTTCGACCGGGGTCTGCTGCTCACTGATGGGTACGGACTTGCTCTTGAACGGGCGCACGGGTTCGTTGAGGAACAGGGCGTAGCCACGTTCGGCCTTGCTGGCAATGGCCGGGAAGAGGTCGATATTTTCCTGGAGCTGCCGGGTCAGGCCGAAGATGTCGTCAACGCGTCCCGAGAGCAGTTCGAGTTCGATTTCGCAGATGGCTGACCGGCGGCCGCAGCTTTCGATATGGCCGCGGTCGATGGCCAGTTCGATTAGCGATTCGCCAAACGGGACGTGCCAGAGCTGACGGTGAAAGTCGGTCGTGAAGATGGCTTCGAACTTGGTGCTCCGTTTGACAAGGAATTCACGGAAGTCCTCGGCATCGACATGGCTGAAGTCGAATATGCCGGGTGTCGCCGGGGCCTCCCATTCGCTGCGCATGGCCAGTCCGCCGCTGGCTGGCTCGGCCGACTTGACGGTGCAAAGCCATTGCCAGCCCTTTTTGCGAAAGCGCACGGCAACGCGTCGGGCGTGCAGTTCAAGGCTGGGCGTGTCGAAATAGGTGTTGAGCAGATGCTGCTTCTGGGATGCGATATCGGCGAGCAGGGGATGATCCGCCAGTTTTCGGGCGGTTTTCGGGCTGAGTTGCAGCTTCAGTTCGATTTCGGTGCTCATTGTTCTTTCCTCGGGACGGCCGGGCCTGTGGCGCCGTCGAAGCCCAGTTCGGGCAGGATGGCCAGTTCAGCGGCGGTCTGGACGCCCTCGGCGATGACCGTCAGGCCGATATTATGGGCGATGCTGCACAGGCCCTTGATGAAAGCCTGGTTACCCGTCTGGCTGTCGATGGCGCGAATGAAGCTGCCGTCGACCTTGATGTAGTCGAGGCCGACGCCGTGCAGGCGACCGATCTCGCTGAACTGGCGACCAAAATGCTCGATGCCGAGGCGGCAGCCGAGCGGACGCATGGCATCGCAGAAGGCATGGAATTCGTCAAAATGCTTGAACACGCCGATTTCCGATACTTCCAGCCAGAGGCGGGGGGCCAGATCCTTGCGGGCGGCGATCTGGGCAAATAGCCGGGAACGGAACGAAGCATCCCTGATCGATTCGCCGGACAGGTTGACCGCCACGGCGGGAGCGCCGGCGGCTACCCGTTCGAGTGCCAAGCGGGAGGCCGCCAGGTCCAGTTCGGTCGTCATCGCGAGGCGGGCGGCCATCGGCATGAAGCTGCCCGCCGCCAGCCATTCTCCGCCTTCCGTGGTTTGCAGGCGGAGCGGGCATTCAAGGTGGAGCAGTTGCCCGGCGTTGCCGGTGACCGGGAAATCGATAAGGCGCAGGCGCTGAGCCCTGATCGCGCCATCAAGCAGGTTTTTCCAGTCGGCGTTGGAAGTCGGGTGCTGGTCGTCGTAACTGTCGGCCCGGCACCAGGCCAGTCCACTCTCGGCTTCCGCCGAGGCCAGCGCAGCATCCACACTGGCCATGAGCTTGCCGACCTCCTGCTTGTGCAGATAGCTGCTGCTGGCCACGTAACCGATCCGCTCGCTGTCGATTTGGCCGGCTGCTACCAGATCGTTGAGGGCGTGCAGGAGTATTTCGGCGTAGGGTGCCGGGTTCTGGACGCCGGGCAGGAGCAGCGCAAAATCGGCGCCGTTCAGGCGGGCGGCCGCTGCGTTGGGCCTTTCTTCGATCAGTCCGCTCAAGGTGCTGCCGATGCGGCGCAGGACTTCGTCGGCCATTTCGCGCCCGGCCCGTTTGTTTATGCCGGCCAGGTCGGCCAGGCGCAGCAGGACGAGTGCGCCGGCGGGTGGCGCGTCATCGTCGCTTAAGGCGGCCGCCAGCTGGTTCATGAAAAAGTCGCGGTTGGCCAGCCCGGTCAGGCTGTCGAGGTTGGCTTCGCGGCGCAACTGCTCGAGGCGTGTGGTTTCTTCGGCAAACATCGCCTTGAGACGGCCGACCATGGCGTTCATGGCCCTGGCCAGGCTTTGCAGCTCGGGCGTCGACGGTTCTGCTATGGTCGTGAAACGCCTTTCGCTGATCGCCTTGGCCTGCCCGACCACTGCGTCCAGCGGCCGCCGGATGCGCCCCAGGAATTGCATGCCGAGCAGCCCGACGAGAACGCCGCCGACAGCAAACCAGCCGAGCAGCTGCAGGGCGCCCCACCATAGTTCGGCATAGGCAAAGCGGCTATGGCTGACCAACTCGATCGTGCCAAACTGGTTCCAGCCCGATGAAACCTGAGCCTGTCC
>CAIYYE010000004.1 GCA_903930395.1 uncultured beta proteobacterium | reverse complement strand
GTGAAGAAACGCATCATGATGTGCGGCAGGCCGGCCGTACCGAAGAGCAGGCCCAGCGACAGGGAGAAGGCGGAGATCGGGTCAGCCATGAGCGAGCCGGGCGCCATCATCTTTTCGCCCAGCTTGTGCGACTCGATGGCCTTGGTGAACAGGTTGTCGAGCGACCAGCCGAATTGCGACAGGGCCATCAGCATCAGGCTGATACCGCCGCCGAGCAGCAGGCAGGCCTTGATGATCTGCACCCAGGTCGTTGCGGTCATGCCGCCGAAGGTGACATAGACCATCATCAGGATGCCAACGACGGCAACCGCCGTGTTGTACTCCAGACCGAAAAGCAGCTGGATCAACTGGCCCGCACCCACCATCTGGACGATGAGATAGAAGCAGACGACAGTCAGCGAACCGATGGCCGCAAAAGTACGGATGCGGTTCTGGTCGAGACGATAGGAGGCGATGTCGGCAAAGGTGAATTTACCGAGATTGCGCAGGCGCTCGGCCATCAGGAAAAGAATGATCGGCCAGCCGATGAAGAAGCAGACGGCGTAGATGAAGCCATCGTAACCCTTGAAATAGACCATCGAGGTGATACCGAGCAGGGTCGCGGCCGACATGTAGTCGCCGGCAATCGCCAGGCCATTCTGGAAGCCGGTAATGCCGCCGCCAGCCGTATAGAAGTCAGCCGTCGTCTTGGTCTTGCCGGCAGCCCACTTGGTGATACCGAGCGTAGCCAGCACGAAAATCATGAACATGGCGATGGCGCTGACGTTGACCGGCTGCTTCTCGACACCTTCGATGGCACCACCGGCCGCAAAGACGGCAAACGAGACGGCGAGCAGGCTACCAGCCAGCAATGCAGTAATGGAGCGCTTCATTTGCCGGCCTCCTTGAGGATTTCCTGGGTGATGCTGTCGAACTCGCCATTGGCACGGCTGATGTAAACACCGGTCAGCAACCAGCCACCAATAATGATCAGCGCAGCAATCGGCCAGCCGATGGTCAGCACGCTGCCATCGCCGATCTTGGTGGCGAACAGCTGCGGCTGCGTCGAGATGAGGAACATGAAGCTGTAGTAAGGCACCAGCACGACGAGTGAAAGAATGATCGCGAAGCGGGTGCGCTTGCCGACCAGTTCGGCAAAACGCGGATTGCTCCGGATCCTTGCCTGGATATTGGGTTGTGACATAAGTCCTCCTGTAAATTCCGATAAATGTTGCTGCTGTGCTGTTCTCTGTTTTTGTATTTTTCGGTTGACCCTGTGCTTGCCAAGCCAACCGCTTGTGCCCTACATATTTGGATAGTTCGGCCCACCGCCACCTTCCGGAACCGTCCAGTTGATGTTCTGGGTCGGGTCCTTGATGTCGCAGGTCTTGCAGTGCAGGCAGTTCTGCCCGTTGATCTGCAGCCGTGGCTTGCCCTCTTCCTCGCCGAGGATTTCGTAGACGCCAGCCGGGCAATAGCGCGTTTCCGGTGCTCCGTACTTGGCGTAATTGACGCTGATGGCGATGCTTTCATCCTTGAGGCGAAGGTGGGTCTGCTGGTTTTCCTCGTGGTTGGTCGCCGAGAGGAAGACCGAGGACAGGCGGTCGAAGGTGATTTGGCCATCCGGCTTTGGATAGGCAATCTTCGGGTGGCTGTTCTTGTCGCCCAGTTGCGTGTGGTCGTCGTGGTGATGCAGAGTCCACGGCGCCTTGCCCTTGAAAACATAGGTGTCGATGGCGCCATAGGCCAGCGCACCGAACAAGCCCCACTTGAAGGCCGGGCGGATGTTGCGGACCTGGTAGAGCTCGGCCCACAGCCACGACTTCTGGATCTGCTCCGCGTACTCGGTGGCTTCGGTGCCGGCATCTTCCTTGAACAGATGCTCGAAGACCGCTTCGGCGGCGACCATGCCCGACTTCATCGCCATGTGCGTGCCCTTGATCTTGGGCACATTGAGGAAACCGGCCGTGTCGCCGATGAGCAGGCCGCCCGGAAAGGTCAGCTTGGGGATGGACTGGTAACCACCTTCGGACAGCGCGCGGGCACCGTAGGAAATGCGCCGGCCGCCTTCGAAGAAACCACGGATGGCCGGATGCGTCTTGTAACGCTGGAATTCCTCGTAGGGCGACAGCCAGGGATTCTTGTAATCGAGACCGACGACCATGCCGACGGCGACCAGGTTGTTTTCCAGGTGATAAAGGAAGGAGCCGCCATAGGTGTCGCTCGTCAGCGGCCAGCCCACGGAGTGCACGATCAGCCCCGGCTGGTGTTTCGCCGGATCGATTTCCCACAACTCCTTGATGCCGATACCGTAGGTTTGCGGATCGACGCCGTCGCGCAGATTGAACTGGCTGAACAGGGTCTTGGTCAGCGAACCGCGACAGCCTTC
>CAIYYE010000003.1 GCA_903930395.1 uncultured beta proteobacterium | reverse complement strand
TCGAGCAACATGCCGAGCGGCAACTGGGCGGCGCCAAAGGCCAGGAAGTAGGTGCTCGTCAGGAGGCCCAGGGCGTTGTCGCCGAGACTGAGTTCGCGGGCGAGGACGGGACCGATGACGGCATTGGCCGTGCGGTAGAGGTAGGACAGGAAATAGCCGGCAGCAAATGGCAGGAAAAGCCTGATCCACAGGTTACGGGTGTCGGTTGGGGTCACGGCTTCTCCGGTTTCGTGTGGAAAGCAGGGGTTTGGGCTGAGGTCGATTCCGAATTTTTTCGCAGCCATTCGATACGCGCCATGATCTTCTGCTGCCAATTTTGGGCAATCCCGGGGCTGGCCGCCAGTTTTTCGAGCTCGGCGAGTTCCGGGCGGTGGGCCTGCCAGAGGCGCATGGCGGCCGCCAGTGTCAGGCTGTCATCGGCCGCGACCAGTCGGTCCAGCGTCGCGCCGGGGGGCACCTGGCCGGGAACGAGGACCCGCCAGTACCAGCCGGTCAGGCCGTGTTCGGCAATAAAGGCGGCCATCCCCTCACTGGCGAAGCGCTCGTCAATTTTCCAGCACGGATTGCGTGGTTGGCAGACTTGCAGTTGCGCGCTACCGAGGCGCCAGATCTCGCCAATCCGCACATCACTTTCGTCGAGTTCGGCCGTGGACATGTTTTCGCCCAGGCTGCCGATGACGAGTTGGGTCGAGGCGTCGGGGAATTTCTCGGCCAGCCTGGCGTAATGCGCGGCGGGGTAGAGATGGACGGCCTTCTCGGGGCCGCCGTGCACACGCCGGTCGGCCTGCTCGTCGCCGAC
Source organism: uncultured beta proteobacterium (assembly GCA_903930395.1). Lineage (GTDB taxonomy): Bacteria > Pseudomonadota > Gammaproteobacteria > Burkholderiales > Rhodocyclaceae > Azonexus. The sequence goes on along the minus strand of CAIYYE010000003.1, from coordinate 5,298 downwards.
GAAACCTTCCCGACCGAGTTCAAGGGTGCCAGCGGCCGGCTGCTTGTACATGCCGGTTGGTCGACCAGATTCAGGGAGCGGGCGTATGCCGCCAATAAACAGGGAAACGTGTGCCATGGTCGGCGGATTTTGCCATCAATTCCACAACCATGCTGCGCCACGTACCCCCGAGGAATCCCCATGCATCGGGGGCAGGAACTTTGTGTTAAAGACGTCGGAAAAAACGTAGGGGCGGCAGCAATCCGGCAGGTTTTGATAAAGGCCCTGCATTTTCGACAGGCCTCCACCGATGACAATGACTTGCGGGTCGAGGATATTGATGATGCCGGCCAGGGCGCGGCCGAGGCGATGCTCATAGCGGCGCAGCGAGGCTGTGCAGCCTGTATCGCCGGCTGACGCCAGGTGATCGATGGCGTCGCTGAGCAGCTTTTTGCCGGTATGGCGGTGATGGTCTGCGCTCAGCGCAGGGCCGGAAAGATAGGCTTCGATGCAGCCGCTTCGGCCGCAGTAGCAGGCGGGCAAGGGCAGGTCGTCGCCGTTCGGGAGGGGCAGCGGATTGTGGCCCCATTCGCCGGCGATGGCATTGGCCCCGGTCAGCACCTGCTGCTTGATGACGATCCCGCCGCCGACCCCGGTCCCCAGAATGATGCCGAACACGACATCGGCATCACGAGCGCTACCGTCCACCGCTTCGGACAGCGCAAAGCAGTTCGCATCATTGGCCAGGCGGATTTCCCGCTGGAGCAATGCCTGGAGATCACGCTTCAGGGGCTGGCCGATCAGGCAGGTGGAATTGGCATTCTTGATCAGGCCGGTCGCCAGCGATTCGGCACCTGGAATGCCGATGCCGACGCTACCGCGTTGGCCCAATTCGTTTTCGGCGCTTTCGACCAGGCCGGCGATGCTCATCAGTGTCGCCATGTAGTCGCCTTGCGGCGTCGCGATGCGCCGGCGTAGCAGGACGCTGCCATCGTCCGCCAGTGCGATGATCTCGGTCTTTGTGCCGCCGAGGTCTACCCCTAGCCGCATCAGACGCGAACGGCGATGCCCTTGACGTTGCCGTAGGTCGTCGTCAGCGTTCTCAGGACGCTGGCCCCGGCCTCGAGCAGCAACATGAACAGGTTACGTTCGGTGTACAGGCAAACCTGTTCGCGTATCCCGTACTTTTCGGCGAGGGCCGGGGACAGGCTGCCGAAACGCTGATTGATGCTCGCCTCGCCAGCCGCATAGCCCTCACTCAGTTCGGAATGCAGGCCGAGGACCGAGATGTAGAGCTTGCCGCCGATCTTCAGCTTGAGCAGCATTTGCCGGACAATCCGCCGGGCATCCTCGTAAGGTACGCCACACAGGCCGCGCCGGATGATGATCAGGTCGAATGGCTCGCCGGGCAGTTCGTCCGGCAATGCCGGCAGGTTGCAGGGGGCAAAGGAGATTTCCTCGCGCAGGCCGGCGGCCAGGATTCTGCCATCGATATCGCTGGCAAGTTCCGCATGGTCGCCGACGATGACCTGGGCGCCCAGGCGGGCGAACTTGATGGCCATCTCGCAGCGTTTATCGGGGAGAATCAGGACCGAAACGCGCTGATCGAAACGATGGCGCTTGACGCATTCCTCCAGCGCATAGCGCTCCAGCTCATCAGCCCCTGTTTCAAGCGGATTGGCAGTAATATTTGCGGTCATGACTTTGTCTCCCTCTGCTTCATTGTGCACAAGGCGGACCGGCATGACAACCGCGAATCCATGGTGTGAAAGGAAATACGATGCTTGTCCGCTTTTTATCCAGCGAAACTGGCGAACTGCTGATGTTCGCCGAGGCAGCGCGGCCGCTATTGCAGGCACTGGGCAAGGCGACGACGGCGCGCGGCACCTTTACCCAGGCCGAGATGGCGCCGGCCGCTCAGGCTTTGCGCGAGGCGGTGAAGCGCGCCGAGGCGCCGCCGCCTGATGATGACGAACTGGATGAAATGGGGAAAAAGAAGCCGCCCGTCGTTGCCATGAGCCAGCGGGCCTGGCCCTTGATCGACATGCTCGAGCGGAGCGGCCGGGGTGGTACGAAGGCGAATATCGTCTGGGAAGCTTCAGCCGACTTTTAGCCGGGCTTTGAACAAGCCCTAGCTGCCGGATTTTATGCCGAAGCCAGCGGCAATTCCCTCGATGACCGTCCGCAAGGCCTGTTCGAACTGAGCAAAGACATCGGGGGAGGGCATTGCGCTCCCGTGCAGTTCTTTCTCCAGGGCGGCGGCGGCACTTTGCAGGTCGAGCGCACCTATCGTCCCGGCCAGTCCTTTTGTGGTGTGGGCCTGGCGTTCTGCGGTCGTGAAATCACCTTGCGCCAGCGCCGCACGAATGGCCTTCGGCACATCGATAGTGCGGGTATGGACGTCACGCAATATCCGTTCGTAAAGTTCCGGCTTGTTCATCATGCGCCTGAGGCCATCGGCCTTGTCGATGCCTGGCAGGTCCGGTAGAGCGTCTGCGGGAGTCATCGGCGCACCTGCCCGTAGTGGCAGAACGGTTGCATGGCCATTGCGCTGTGCTCGAGATATTGATTGTGCTTAAAAAAGTTCGATGTCATCGCCTTTTTCCTTCATTTCTGCCATGAAATTGTCGACGGCTTCATGTACGGGCATGCCTTGCATGACGGCCTCGAACATGGCGATTTCTTCGCGGGTTGAATACTTGCTTCGGATCCTGTCCTGCAGTCCGACCCATTCGCTCGGGTTGAACAGGCGTTTGTTGTCGGAAACAAGGGTGCTCAGATCGCCCAGGCTGATACCGACATGGGCCAGCCGCTGGACCAGCTTGTCGTAAAACTGGAAGGCGATGATGGCCTGGTGAACCATGCTGGAAACGTGTTCAGAGACGCCGCCCAGATTTTGCTTGGCAATGCCGACTTCGCCCTGGTCGGGCAGGGTCTGCACAGTGTCGGAAATGATGCGCATGTAGCCGGCCATGGTCGTGAACGAATCGGTCAGGACGTCGACGGATGCGTCGCTATCCTTCATGGCCGCTTCGATCTGCACGGCAGCGAGTTCCAGCATCAGCACGGTTTCCCTGACCTGGCTCCAGCTCAGATCAGGTGTGCGGGCAGTCGTGCCGCGCGGATGGATGGTTTCATCACTCATTATTTCTCCCCCTCCCAAGCCGGAAACTATAGCGCAAAATTCGCCGGACATCCCACTCGGATGCCCATTTCGCGGCCGCTGCGCCAATTTGGCGCGATAATGAACCTATGCCTTTCAAGACCATGCTCGTGGCTTTTTTGTCTTTCGGGGTGGCTGCCGCCATGGCTTTGCCACCGTTGATTGCCATCGATGTCGGGCATGGCGGGGCCGATGGTGGGGCGACGAGCGCGCGCGGTCGTCCGGAGTTTGCCTACAACCGGGATTTCGCCCTTGTTCTCGCACAACTCATGCGAGAGCGCGGCCAGGGTGTGCGCGAAGTGAATTTTTCCGGTGATATCGGCAGTCTGGCGGCGCGTCCGGAGCATGCGGCGGGCAGCGACTTTTTCATTTCCATCCACCACGACTCGATAGGTGAAGCCTGGCTCAAGCCGTGGCGTTGGGAAGGAAAGGAGCAGAGCTACACCGAGGTCAAGCGCGGCTACGGGATTTTCGTCTCGGCACAGAATCCCGACCCGGAAACCAGCTTGCGCTGCGCATCGAGCATGGGCGCCATGTTGCGCCTGGCCGGCTTTTCGCCGTCGACCTGGCATGGCCGCCGGCATCTCCCTGCCGATGCCGAGAACGGTGTCTGGTATTACGACAACCTCGTCGTGCTCTACCGCACGACGCTACCGGCCGTGCTCTTCGAGGCCGGTGTCATCAAGCATCGCGATGAAGAACTGGAACTGGCCGATCCCAAGCGCCAGGCCCGTATGGCCGATGCGCTGGCGACTGGCCTGGCGGCCTGTCTGTCGGTTACAGGAATATCGGCTCGGGAGTGATGTCTACGGCGAATTTGGCCCGTACATCGGCTTGCACGGCCAGCATCGTGCGTCGGACATCGGTACCCGTCGCCCCGCCGCGATTGACGAGGACCAGCGCCTGCTTTTCGTACATGCCGACCGGGCCGAGGTTCTTCCCCTTCCAGCCGGCCTGTTCGATGAGCCAGCCGGCCGCCAGTTTGACCCGGCCATCGGCTTGCGGATAGCGCGGCAGGGTCGGGAAATCGCGTGCCAGCGCGTCGGCCAGTACCAGATCAACCACCGGATTGTGGAAAAAACTGCCGGCGTTCGGGGTGATCGCCGGGTCCGGCAATTTGCGCTGGCGGATGGCGATGATCGCGTCGGCGATATCCCGGGGTGTCGGTGTGGCGATATTGCGGCTGGCCAGTTCCTGCGTCACGTCAGCGTAGCGCATATTGGCTTGCCAGGCCTTCGGCAGCCGGAAAACAACTGAAGTGATGGCCATCCGTCCGCTCAAATGCCAGCCTTCCTGCTTGAACACACTATCGCGGTAGGCAAAACGGCACTGTTCGCGGCCAAAGGTCAAAAACGCCTGTTTCTCGAAGTCCCAGGCAGTCAGCGCATGAAAGATTTCGCCGACTTCCAGGCCATAGGCGCCGATGTTCTGGATGGGTGCGGCGCCCACCGTGCCGGGGATCAGACTGAGATTCTCCAGCCCCGGCCAGCCTTGTTGCAGGGTCCATTGCACGAAGTCATGCCAGTTCTCGCCGGCCCCGGCTTCTACGTAGAAAGCATCAGTATCTTCGTGAATCAGGCGCTTGCCGGGGATCGCCATGTGCAGGACGAGGCCGTCGAAGTCGCCACTCAAGACGAGATTGCTGCCGCCGCCCAGGATGAAGCGCCGACCTTCGGAAAATGCTCGGGCGGCGAGTTGGTCGGCCGTCACGATACGGGCGTAGCGCGCCGCCCGGCCCGGCAGGGCGAGGGTATTAAACAGCGACAGGTCAGCGGCGGCGACTTCGGTCATTGATCGCTCAGAGCAGGGGTGCCAACCAGTATTCGGCGTCCTTGCTGCTCATGCTCTTGCGTGTCGCCCAGTCGTCGAGCTGATCGCGGCCGATTTTCGGAATGGCAAAATAGGCCGCACCTGGATGCCCGATGTAGAAACCGGAAACAGCCGCCGCCGGGGTCATGGCACAGGACTCGGTCAGTTCCATGCCGGCGTTGGCCGGTGCATCGAGCAGGGCGAAGAGCTCGCGCTTGGCGGTATGGTCCGGGCAGGCCGGATAGCCAGGGGCGGGGCGGATACCCTTGTATTGCTCGTTGATCAGCGCCTCGTTATCGAGCGATTCGCTCGCGCCATAGCCCCAGTAATGCGTACGTACGCGCATG
>CAIYYE010000002.1 GCA_903930395.1 uncultured beta proteobacterium | reverse complement strand
GGCGTGGGCTGCCTCGTCCAGCGTCGTGACGCGAACCCAGTGCAGGGCATGCGGCAGGCGGGTCTGGTCGATGATGTCAATAAGGTGCTGTGCCGGATGGGCACGCAGAGTACGGGTGGGGATGCCGTCAATGTTCATGGGGCTGCATTGTGGCATAGTGGAGCGATACCGAACTATCCCACGCACCATGCAAACGTCTATTCGTATTGACTCACGCTTCCCGGCCATGGGGACGACCATTTTTACCGTCATGTCGCGTCTGGCCGCCGAGTGTGGGGCGGTCAACCTGTCGCAGGGTTTCCCCGATTTTCAGGCTGAGCCGGCGCTTTTTGACGCCGTGCATCGCCACATGCTGGCTGGGCGCAACCAGTATCCGCCGATGGCCGGTATGCCGGAATTGCGCCAGGCGATTGTCGACAAGGTGGCGGCGCTCTATGGCGTGCGCTTCGATGTCGACTCGGAAGTGACGGTGACGGCGGGAGCGACGCAGGCCATCTTCACGGCCATCGCCGCCTTTGTCCGCCCCGGCGACGAGGTGATCGTCTTCGAGCCGGTCTATGACTCCTATGTGCCGGCCATCGAAACCGTGGGCGGCAAGGCAGTCTATGCCCAACTGAGTTTTCCCGACTACGTCCCGGACTGGGATCAGGTGGCGAGTTTGATCAGCCCGAAGACGCGGATGGTCATCGTCAATTCGCCGCATAACCCGACCGGCAGCCTGTTCTCGGTGGCGGACCGGGAAAAGCTGGCCAGTCTGGTCGCCGGTACCAATATCGTTGTGCTCTCCGACGAGGTATACGAGCACATCCTGTTCGACGGCGAGGTTCATGCCAGCCTGTGCGCCCATCCCGAACTGGCGGCGCGCAGCATCGTCGTCTCCAGCTTCGGCAAGACCTATCACATCACGGGCTGGAAAATCGGCTACGTCGTCGGCCCGGCGGCGCTCATGGCCGAGTTTCGAAAGGTGCACCAGTTCAACGTCTTCACCGTGCATACCCCGTCGCAACTGGCGCTTGCTGAATACATGCAGGATGCCGACCGCCATCTCCGGCTGGCCGCCTTCTATCAGGAAAAGCGCGATTTCTTCCGGGGGTTGATGGCGGCCACACCATTTGAGTTGTTGCCCTGTCGTGGCACCTATTTTCAACTGGCCCGCTACGACCGAATTTCGGATCTGCCCGACCGCGCCTTCGCCGAATGGATGACGCGGGAGGTCGGTGTCGCGGTGATCCCGGTTTCGGTGTTTTATGCCGATGGGCGCGATGACAAGGTCGTGCGTTTCTGCTTCGCAAAACAGGAAGCGACCTTGCAAGCCGCCGCCGAGCGCCTTTGTAAAGGCTTGTAAAGCGCACTGAAAATTACTTGACGCTGTTTGCCGGACCGGCAAATAATCGCCGACTTATAATCAACTTCAACAGGGGAACCAGCATGGGAATGATTCAGGAATTCAAGGAATTTGCCGTCAAGGGCAACGCGATGGACCTCGCGGTCGGCGTCATCATCGGCGGCGCGTTTGGCAAGATTGTTGACTCCATCGTCGGCGACCTCATCATGCCGCTGGTCAGCCGCATCGTCGGCAAGCTCGATTTCTCCAACCTCTTCGTCGTTCTCGGCGACAACCCGAACAATCTCGCTACGCTGGCCGACCTCAAGAAAGCCGGTATTGCCGTCTTCGCCTACGGTTCCTTCCTGACTATCCTGGTCAATTTCGTCATTCTGGCTTTCATCATCTTCATGATGGTCAAGCAGATGAACCGCCTGCGCAACGAAGCGCCGGCCGCCCCGGCCGAAGCCCCCGCGACGCCGGAAGATGTCGTGCTGCTCCGCGAGATTCGCGATTCCTTGAAGAAATAATCGTCGTCAAACCCGCGAAAAGCCGCCGCAAGGCGGCTTTTTCTATTTGTGCGCTGAAGTTCGCGAGGGCTTGCCGGAGACCTTCCTCACCGACAGGGTGACGAGGAAAGGGAACTCCTCGTCGGCGGACTTGACGATGCGAAAGCCTGGCCCGAGCGCGCGCGCAATCCATGCCACCAGCGCATCGAGGTCCACTGCCTCGCAGCGAAGGTCGGCCATGATGCCGCCCTCATCCTCGTACACGGGGAAATCCGAACAACCCGGCGGCTTCAGCGGCTGACCGTAGATCCGGCAGGAGCCCTGGGTTTCGTCGTAGGCGGGGCAAGCCTTGCCGTGGATGTAATAGAGCCCGTTCCCGGCCCGGATTTCCTCGGGCCCCTGGCCGGTGGCAAGGCGTCGGTCGAAGGCATGGCGCGACTCTTCGATCCGCCACAATAGCTTGACCGGTTTCCATTCCAGTTCGAGAACCAGCGATTCGAGTTTGCAGCAAGGCTTTGTGCACTGGGTGCAATGCGGGATGACGGCTGCGTTCTGATAGTCGGCGGCCGCCTTGGCAAGCGCCTTGGCCAGGAGACGGCGGGTATCCTGCGCCGTGCTTGGAGTCTCCAGCTTCCTGGCGGTGCTGCGGGGAGTGGGGCGGGCCATGGTTATTCTCCGAAAACGGCCTTCCACAGGTGGGCGACCGCTGCTATATGGGCTTCGACCTCCTCGCGGGGAATGGGTGCCTTGGGATTGGCCGACAGGCGCTTGGCGTGTTGCAGGCGGCGGAATTCGCGGTAGGCGTTGCCGGCCGCGGCACCTTGCTCGGGGTTGATCAGGCCGAGTTCGCCGGCGATGCGGAGGAGGGCGATGTTGCCGAGATTGCCGGTCAGGCTCATATGCTGGTGCGAGTAACCGAGAATCAGGTACTGGACGATGAACTCGACATCGATGATGCCGCCCCGGTCGTGTTTGAGGCCAAACTCGGTTTCGCTTTTCGTGCCATGCGCGTCAAGCATCTTCTGGCGCATGGCGACGACGTCTTCCTTGAGCTTGGCAAGGTCGCGCGGCTGACGCAGGATTTCGCAGCGGATTTCCTCGAAACGCCGGCCGACGGCAGGGTCGCCGGCACAGAAGCGGGCGCGGGTCAGGGCCTGGTGTTCCCAGGTCCAGGCTTTTTTCAGCTCGTAGTCGCGGAAGGCGTCGACGGAGACGGCGAGCAGGCCGGAGTCGCCGTTCGGGCGCAGGCGCAGGTCGGTTTCGAAGAGGAAGCCGGCCGGCGTCTGGCTCGACAGCCAGGTGTTGAGGCGCTGGCCGAGCCGGGCGTAATTTTCCTCGGCGTCCATCGCATCGTCGTCGAAGAGATAGACGAGGTCGAGGTCGGAGGCGTAGCCGAGTTCCTTGCCGCCCATCTTGCCGTAGCCGATGACGGCGAATTTCGGTGTGTCGCAATGCCGGTTCCGGATCGTCTTCCAGCACAGCGGCAGGGTTTCCTGGACGATGGTATCGGCCAGTTCGGTGAGGTGGTCAGAAAGGTGCTCGATGGTCTGCAGGCCGGCCAGGTCCTGGGCCAGCAAGCGGAAAACCTGGGCGTGGTGCATTTCGCGGAGGATGTCCATTTCCCGCTCGGTGTCGTCGGTGTGCTGGGCCAGATTCTCGCGCAGGACTTCGCGGAAACCGGTCCAGTCGGTGGCGATTTCGTAGAGGCGCGGGTCGAGCAGTTCGTCGAGGAGCAGCGGATGGCGGTTGAGGTAGTCGGCCGCCCAGTTCGAGGCGCACATCATGTCAGCAACCCGCCGCAGCGCCATCGGATATTGCTGGAGCAGCGCCAGATAGGAGCCTCGCCGGGAAATGCCCTCGAGGAAGCTGAGGCCACGGGCCAGCGTGGTGTCGGGGGCTGGCGTCGCACCGGCGGCTTCGATCAGGCGCGGGCCGACGGCGTCGAGGCGGGCCCGGTTGGTCGCCGGCAATTGCAGGTAACGGCTGGCGGCACGCAGTTCGGCCAGGCGGGCGATGGCCTCTTTCGGGTGGCGGTAGCCGAGGTTGCCGAAGGCTTCGATGGCGGTGTCTTCGTCGAGCTGGCCTTGCCACAGGCCGGTCAGCGGATGTTCGCCGGCCTCCGGGTCGGAGAAGATGGCGCCGAAGTGGCGGCTGACCTTGTCGCGGTGCTGGTCGAGCACCGCAAGCATGGCCGGCCAATCGGCAAAGTCCATGCTGATGGCGATATTCAGACGATTTTCGGCATCGGTCGGCAGCATGTGGGTCTGCTTGTCCTCGACATATTGCAGGCGGTGTTCGAGGCGACGCAGGAAGACATAGGCTTCGCGCAGCTCCTGCTCGGTCTCGGCCGGGAGCAGTTTGCGGTCGACGAGCAGCTTGAGGACGGACAGGGTGGGCCTGATCTGCAGCCCGAGGTCGCGCCCGCCACGGATCAACTGGAAAACCTGGGCCATGAATTCGATTTCGCGAATGCCGCCGGGGCCGAGCTTGACGTGGTCGGCCATGTCCTTGCGCGCCACCTCCCGGCTGATTTGGGCGTGCAGGTCGCGCATGGCGTTGATGGCGCCGAAATCAAGGTACTTGCGGAAGACGAAAGGACGCGCCACCGACTGCATGGCGGTGACCCATTCCGGCTGCAGGTTGCTGCCGGTGTTCATCGTGCGGCCCTTGATCCAGGCGTAACGTTCCCACTCCCGGCCCTGGGTGATGAAATAGTTTTCCAGCGCGTCGAGCGAACAGACCAGCGGGCCGGAATCGCCATTCGGGCGCAGACGCATGTCGACGCGGAAAACCTGGCCGTCGGCCGTCAGGTCGCCGAGGGCGCCGATGATGCGCTTGCCGAGGCGGGTAAAGAAATCAAAGTTCTCTATGCTTTTCGGGCCGGCGGTTTCGCCATCTTCCGGGTAAACAAAGATGTAATCGACGTCGGATGAAACGTTGAGTTCGCGTCCGCCGAGCTTGCCCATGCCGATGATCATCAGGCGCTGCGGCTGGCCGGTCTTGTCGAGCGGTTCGCCGTAGGTGGCGACGAGCTGGCGGTGATAGTGGTCGAGCGCAAAATTGGTCGTGACGTCGGCGAGCTGGGTCATGCCTTCGACAATTTCGGCCAGCGGCGCCAAGCCGCCCAGGTCGCGCAGGGCGAAATGTGCCATGGCGCGCTGACGCAGCCGGCGCAGGGCTGATCTGACCTCGTCATCGCTGGCGAATTCCTTTTGCAGTGCTGTCTGCAGCATGGCTTCGCTGAGCGGCTGCTCCCAGGTGGCGAGCAATTCGGGAATGAGGTCGGGTTGCGCCTGCAGCAAATAGGCCAGGTAACGGCTGTGCCTGACAGCGGCTTGCCAGCGGGGATCGAAGGTGGTGTTCATGATGGTCGGTTGGCTGCTTGGCCGAAAAGGTAGAATGTCGTTTTTATCCAGCATTCGATTGTAGTGATCTATTACCCCCTCTGGCAAAGCGGTTTGACGCGTGCGTGAGACGCAGCCGCGAAATCCCCAAGTGATTCCACCCGATGTGCGCGTCGCGCTGTATCACCGCCTGCATTGGCTGTGGCCCCTGCTGGCCAGCCGCAGTGTTCGTGCGCTCGGCTGGGCGCTGTTTGCGGCCTGGCTGCTTTTTGCCGCGCTGCTGCTGACCTTGCGCTATGTCGTGCTGCCGCAGATTGGCGACTACCAGGGTGCCATCGAACAGGCCGCCAGCCGTGCCGTCGGTCAGCCGGTCAGGATAGGGCGAATCGAGGCGCGCTGGCAGGGACTGAATCCCGATCTGGTGCTCGACGACGTGGTCATTGCCGACCGTCTGGGGGCGCCAGCCTTCTCGCTCAAACGTGTCGAGGGGGTGCTTTCCTGGCATACCCTGTGGCGCTGGCGGCCGACCCTCGCCCTGCTCGCTTTCGACGGCCCGGTGCTCCATGTCCGGCGCGACATCAACGGCAAGATCACGGTGGCCGGAGTCGACGCCGAGGGCGAGAGTGATCCGGCCTTCGCCGAGTGGGTGCTCGAGCAAAAGCGCATTCGCATCCGCGATGCCACTATCGTCTGGGAGGACAGACTGCGTCAGGCGCCGCCGCTGGTCCTCGAGGATTTGCAGTTTGCCCTCGACAATAGCGGGCGCCGGCATCGTTTTGGCCTGTCGGCAGCGCCGCCGGATGCGCTGGCTGCCCGGGTCGATATTCGCGGGGAAGTGAAGGGCGACCTGGGCGAGGCCCTCGACCATCTGTCCGGGCGTGTCTTCATTGAGCTCGCCTATGCCGATCTGGCGGGCTGGCGGGCCTGGGTCGATTATCCGGTCCATCTGCCCGAAGGCCGTGGCGCCTTGCGCATCTGGGGCGATCTCGACGACGGCGCCGGCAGGCTGACGGCCGATGTGGCCCTCGAGGAGTTACGCATCCGTCTTGGCCGCAAATTGCCCGAGCTCGACCTGGCCAGCATGCGCGGTCGCCTCGAAGGGAGTTACAAGGCCAACGAATGGGTAATCGCCGGGCACAAGGTCGAGCTGCTGACACAGGATGCCTTGCGTATCGCGCCGACCGACTTCAAGGTTGAATGGCGACAGGACCCCATCAGCGCGCTAGTCAATGGGAATGCCGGTGCCAGTTTTCTCGATCTCGCCGTACTTGGCCGCCTGGCCTCCTATTTGCCGCTTGATGCGAAGAGCCGCGACCTGCTGACCCGGCACCGTCCGCAGGGCCAGATTGCCGACTTGAAAGCGAGCTGGGTGCTCGACGGTGAAACGCTCCAGCGCTACAGCCTGAAGGCCGGGTTCCGCGACATGGGGATCGAGGCGGATCGTTATTTTCCGGGGGCTGGCGGCCTGTCCGGGCGTATTGACCTGAGCGAAAAGGGGGGCGACCTCTTGCTCGATTCCGGGGTCTCGCGCCTGTCCTTGCCGGCGGTATTTCCCGAGCCGGACATTGCCCTCGACGCCCTGAAGCTCAAGGCAAGCTGGAAAAACTCGCCGCAAGGGAGCGATGTCAAACTGGAGAAGCTCGACTTCGCCGGGCCCGATGCGGCCGGTTCGGCCCAGGGTACTTACCGCTTCACGGGCGACGGGCCGGGCGAGATCGACCTCACCGCCAATGTCGAGCGTGGCGAAGGCCGTGCCGTCTGGCGCTACATGCCGCATGCCGTCAATGCCGAGGCGCGCAACTGGATACGGCGTGGCATCGTCGCCGGCCGTGGTTACGATGGAAAATTGATACTCAAGGGCAACCTCAAGGACTTTCCGTTTCGCGACGGCAAGGGCGGCAAGTTCGTCGTCACCGCCAAGGCGACCGGGGCCAAGGTGGATTACGCCGACGGCTGGCCGGTCATCGACGATATCGATGCCGATATGACTTTCGATACGGGCATGAAAATACTCGCCAGCAAGGGGCGCATACTCGGCGCCACTTTGGCCGACGTCAAAGTCGACATTCCGGATTTCGAGTCGCACGAGGAGATGCTGCTGGTGCGGGGCACGGCGCTGGGGCCGACGAGCGAATTCCTGCGCTTCATCGAGCAGAGTCCGGTGGCCGAAACCATCGATCATTTTACCGACGGCATGAAGGCGGCCGGCAACGGCAGCCTGGGCCTGGAGCTCGATATTCCCCTGCGCCATGCCCTCGATACCAAAATGCGCGGCGACTATCGTTTTCAGAACAACCAGTTGCAGCTGCTGGAAGGCTTGCCGCCGCTGACTCAGGTCTATGGCCGCCTGCAACTGACGGAAAATACCGTCAGTGCGCAGGACATCAGCGGCCAGGTTTTCGGTGGGCCACTCAAGGTCAATGTCAAAAATGTCGGCGACAGGATAGGCGTCGTCGCCACCGGTACTGCCGGTATCGGTGAGGTGAGCAAGCACTTCGGCTGGCCCTTGATCAATCATTTGAGCGGCCGGGCCGGCTGGAAGGCCGACATCAATATTCGCCGGCGTAACGCCGAGGTGCTGATCGAATCCGATCTGCTCGGCATCAGTTCGCCCCTGCCGGATCCCCTGAACAAGAACGCCACCACGCCACTCGCCCTGCGCATCGAGCGGTCTACGCCGGATGCCCAGCGCGAGCAATACCGGATCACGCTCGGCAAGGTCGCCCAGGGTTTGATCGTCAACCGGCAGGGCAACTGGGAACGCGGCGTCCTCGCCGTGGGCGATGCCGAACCGCGTTTGCCGGAGAAGGGGCTGGCCGTGCGCGTATCGACGCCGCGCATCGATGCCGATGCCTGGCGGGCATTCTTGCCCGAGGGCGGCGGTGCCGAGGGCGGTGGTCTGGCGCTCAATGTCGTGACCCTGAAAACGCCGCAACTGCACCTCTTTGATCGCGATTACAACCAGGTCGATGTCAGCCTGCGTCCACGCGACGGTGGCTGGCAGATAGGCGTAAATACCCGCGAAGCGGTCGGCGATGTGTTCTGGAAAAGCGCGGCCGAAGGCTGGGTCGAGGGCAATTTCAAGCGTCTGGTCGTCCGCCCTGCCGCCGAGGCTGCCGATGGGGCGTCGTCCCTGATCAACACGCTGCCGGGCATGAGCTTGTCGGTCGACGATTTCTACATCGGCGAAAAAGCCCTGGGCCGGCTCGAGCTGAAAGCGCGCAACGACCGCGGGGCCTGGCGTCTCGAAACCCTGAGCCTGGAGAATCCGGATGGCGGACTGAAGGGGCGGGGGGCCTGGTTCAATGCCGGCCGGCACCAGACCCGGCTCGATTTCGAGCTCAATGCCAAGGATGCCGGCAAGCTGCTTGAGCGGCTCGGTTATGTCGACGCCGTGCGACACGGCAAGGCAAAAATGAGCGGCGACCTGCAATGGAACGGACCACTCACCGATATTCACTATCCCTCGCTGACCGGTCAGCTCAATGTCGAGGCCGAAAAAGGCCAGTTCAACAAGCTCGAGCCGGGCGTCGGCAAGCTGCTCGGGCTGATTTCGCTGCAGTCGCTACCGCGCCGGCTGACCCTTGATTTTCGCGATATCTTCAGTGACGGGCTGGCGTTTGACAGCATCGAGGGCAAGCTCTCGATTCGCAAGGGCGTCATGCGCACCGTCGAACCCCTGCGCATTTCCGGTCCGGCGGCGCAGATCGAAATGCAGGGAGAAACCGACCTCAAGACCGAGACGCAGGACATGCAGGTGGTCGTTCGGCCGGAACTCGGCGGGCTGGCTGCCGTTGGTGCGGCTGCGCTGGTCAATCCGGCGATAGGGGCGGCTGCCTTGCTG
>CAIYYE010000001.1 GCA_903930395.1 uncultured beta proteobacterium | reverse complement strand
CGGCGTCCGCCCGGCCTGATATTCGCGCAGGAATTCGGCAAACACGCGCTCGCGGTATTCGGCGGCGAAGTTGACGACCTCGACGTCGATGCCGATCCGGTCGGCGACGCTCATGACGTCGATGAGGTCCTGGCGCGACGAGCAGTACTCCTCAGTGTCGTCGTCTTCCCAGTTCTTCATGAACAGGCCGATCACCTTCCAGCCCTGACGCTTGAGCAGCAAGGCCGCAACGGAGGAGTCAACGCCGCCGGACAAGCCGACGACCACAGTTTTTTCAGACATCGGGCCCAGCCCCTTTCTTCCATTCATCCAGCGGCAAAATCACCGCCGGCTGTCCATTATCGACGAACCAGCTATCAACGGCGAAGCGCTTTGCCTGACTCTGCGCCTTTTCGTCGACTACCTCAGCCTTTTCCTCGACCACGGCCGTCCAGTGCACGAAGAACGCCTTGGCAAATCCTCTTTCCGCCGGCGCCAGAACCCGATGCCAGCGCAGGTAGCCTCGCCCTTCAAGCAACTTGAGCAGGCGCGTCGTCGAGGTCGAATGATCGATGCAGTCCATCTTGCCGGGAACATGGCCGTCGGCATAATTGCCACCACGGTCGTTGTGGATATCCGACTGCTCACCGGCCCAGGCGTAGAGGTGTCCCATCACTTCCGCCAGAACATTGCGCTCGCTTTCAGCGTTCGCCGCAGCAGACAGCATCCGTCGAATTTGCCCTAACTGTCCTTCCGTATAGCGGATATCGGCCTGCGCCAGGCAATCGTAGCCATAGCAGATGCGCACCGCTTCATCGGCAAGCAGCGGCCCCGGCAGCAACAGAAAGAGCGTCAGCAGCCAGCGATGCATCAGTCGTAATGCACCAGCAAGTCGAGCGGATATTTCCGGCCGGCCAGCAGATCCTCGATGCAGCGGAGGATCAGCGGACTGCGATGCCGCGCCTGGGTTGCCTTCACTTCGTCCAGCGTCAGCCAGCGAGCGCCGACGATGCCGTCATCGAGCCGGCGGCCGGCTTCGTAGCCGCGCAACTCCCCGGCGAAGGCGAAGCGCAGGTAGGTCGTGTCTTCCTTGGTCGGATGCTGCCAGTGGTAGATGCCGACCAGATGCGTTGGCTTGAAGTGATAGGCCGTTTCTTCCAGCGTCTCGCGGACGACGGCATCGACCAGCGCCTCGCCTTCCTCAAGATGTCCGGCCGGCTGATTGAAGGCCAGCCCGACGTCCGTCTCCTCCTCAACCAGCAGAAATTTGCCGTCACGCTGAACAACGGCGGCGACAGTCACGTGGGGTTTCCAGACCATGGGAAAGCTCTATCGGCAAAAGCGTTATTTTAACGTCTGATTTCGGCTAGAATTGTCGGCTTTGATACGCGCAACACGGAGAATCGAACATGTCCATGTCGGATCGCGACGGCTTTATTTGGCAAGACGGCAAACTGGTGCCCTGGCGTGAAGCCACCACCCACGTCCTCACCCACTCCCTGCATTACGGCATGGGTGTCTTCGAGGGCGTCCGTGCCTACAAGACCGAGCGCGGCACGGCGATTTTCCGCCTCAAGGAACACACCGAACGCCTGTTCCGTTCGGCTCACATTTTCCAGATGCAGATGCCCTTCTCGGCCGAAGAACTCAACGAGGCGCAGAAGGAAGTCATCCGCGCCAACAAGCTTGAATCCGGCTACCTGCGTCCGCTCGCCTTCTACGGCTCGGAAAAGATGGGCGTTTCGCCCAAGGGCGCCAAGGTGCACGTCATCATCGCGGCCTGGCCCTGGGGTGCCTATCTGGGCGAAGAAGGCATGCAACGCGGCATCCGCATCAAGACCTCGTCCTACACGCGTCACCACGTGAATATCACGATGGTCCGCGCCAAGGCCTCGGGCAATTACATGAACTCCATCCTCGCCAACAACGAGGCGACGACGGACGGCTACGACGAAGCCCTGCTCCTCGATCCGGAAGGCTATGTCTGCGAAGGCGCCGGCGAGAACATCTTCATCGTCAAGAACGGCAAGCTCTACACGCCCGATCTGACGGCCTGCCTCGAAGGCATCACACGCGCCACGGTGATCCAGCTGGCCGGCGAAATGGGCGTTGAAGTCATCGAAAAGCGCATCACGCGTGATGAAGTCTATTGCGCCGACGAAGCCTTCTTCACGGGCACCGCCGCCGAAGTCACGCCGATCCGCGAACTCGACAACCGCCAGATCGGTGCCGGCTGTCGCGGCCCGATCACCAAGGCGCTGCAAGAAAAATATTTCGACGTGGTCTATGGCCGCTCGGCTGCGCATGCCGACTGGCTCGCCACCGTCTAATCAGGGAGAAAACGATGTCCGACAACAAAGCTGTTGAAATCACCGCCCACGACCTGCCGCTGCACTGCCCGACCCCGAATGTCGCGCTCTGGAGCCAGCATCCGCGCGTCTTCCTCGACGTCGTCAAGACCGGCGAAGTGACCTGCCCGTACTGCTCGACCAAGTACGTCTTCACGGGCGAAGCGCCCAAGGGGCATCACTGATAGTGCTTGGTCGCCAGTCATTGGTCGCTAGCGCTCTTAGCTAATGACTAGCGACCAATAACTCATGAAAGCGCTCATCGTCGCCCCCTCCTGGATCGGCGACACCATCATGGCGCAGCCGCTGTTTGCGCGGCTGCAGGCCAGACATCCCGGCCTGCAACTCGATGCCATCGCCCCGCGCTGGGTGGCGCCCGTTCTCCATCGCATGGCGGAGATCAACGAGGTGCTCGACAGCCCCTTCGGCCACGGCCAGCTGTCGCTCAAGCCGCGCTGGAAGCTGGCCCGGCAACTGGCCGCCCGGCATTACGATGCCGTCTATGTCCTGCCCAATTCGCTCAAGTCGGCCCTGGTTCCCTGGCTGGCCGGCATTCCGCAACGCGTCGGCTTTACCGGCGAATCGCGCTACGGCCTGATCAACGTCCGGCACACGCTGGACAAACTCGCCCTGCCGCTCATGGTCGAGCGCTTTGCCCAACTGGCCGAAGCGCCCGGCACAGCGCTGGCGAAGCCGATTGCTCACCCCCGGATCCGGTCGACTGCCACGAGCCAGGCCACGACGCTGGCCGAGCTGAATCTGGAACGCCCGGAGCACATCGTCGCCTTCTGCCCCGGCGCCGAGTTCGGCCCGGCCAAACGCTGGCCGGCCGCCCATTTCGCGGCGCTGGCCAGAAAACTGGCGGAACAGGGCTGCGCCATCTGGCTCTTCGGCTCGCCCAAGGACCACGCCGTGGCCGAGGAAATCTCGCAACTCGCCCCCGGTCTCTGCCGCAACCTGTGCGGCGCGACTTCACTGACCCAGGCTGTCGATCTGCTGGCCATGGCCAAGCTGGTGGTCTGCAACGACTCCGGCCTCATGCATGTCGCGGCGGCGCTCGACCGTCCCATTGTGGCGCTTTACGGATCCTCCTCGCCCGGCTTCACGCCGCCGCTCTCCGACCAGGCCGACATCCTGAGCCTGAATCTCGACTGCAGCCCGTGCTTCAAGCGCGAATGCCCGCTCGGCCACCTCGACTGCCTCAACAAGCTGCAGCCCGAAGCGGTCCTTGCCGCCTGCCGGACGAGGATGGCGCCATGAGCGGGCCGACCGTTTTTGCCTTGCCCGACGATGTCGAGCGCGCCTTTTACGAAGCCATCACCGAGGGCGATGCCGACCGGATGATGCTCGTCTGGGCCGAAGACGAAGAGACGCTGTGCGTTCATCCCACCGGTGTCCGCCTGCTCGGCATCCTGCCCATCCGCGAAAGCTGGCGCAGCATCTTTGCCAACGCCCGCCTGCGTGTTCAAGCTGAACCGGTCGCTCACTGGAATGGCACGGTCATCGCCGTCCATCACCTGACCGAAACCCTCTTCGTCGGCAGCGACCCCAACCCGCACGGCCCGCTCTACGTCACCCATATCTACGTGCGCGGCCCGCACGGCTGGCGGCTGGCCAGTCGCCACGCCTCGGCGGCCGATGATGGCCACCAGGCGATGGCCGAAGCAGTCCCGCACACCCTGCACTGACCCCACCGTGCAACCGTATCGCGCCCCGGTCTGGCTGCCCGGCGGCCAGGCGCAAACGCTCTGGCCGCTGCTCATCAAGCCGCGCCCGATCAAACTGCGGCGCGAACGCTGGGAAACACCGGATGGCGACTTCATCGATGTCGATCATCTCGATGGCCCGGCAGACGCACCTCTGCTCGTCCTTTTCCATGGTCTCGAAGGCAGCGCCCGCAGCCATTACGCCATTTCCACCGCGCATGCCTGCCAGGCTGCTGGCTGGCGTCTCGCCCTGCCGCATTTTCGCGGCTGCTCGGGCGAACTGAACCGCCGGCCACGCGCCTATCATTCCGGCGACTCCGAAGAAATCGACTGGATTCTGCGTTACCTGCACGCTGCTAACCAGGGCCGGAAACTCCACGCTGCCGGCGTTTCGCTCGGTGGCAATGCCCTGCTCAAGTGGGCCGGCGAACGCGGCACGGCGGCCGGCGACCTGGTCACCGGCGTCGCCGCCATGTGCGCGCCGCTCGACCTCGCCGCCTGTGGCCACCATCTGGCCAAGGGCTTCAACCGCATCTACACGCAGCATTTCCTGACCACGCTGAAGGCCATTTCAATCCGCCGCCTCACTCAGTTCCCCGGCCTTTTCGACGAAGCCCGCATGCGTCAGGCAATCAATCTCTATGAATTCGACGATGCGGTCACCGGCCCCATCCACGGCTTTGCCGGCGCCGACGATTACTGGCAGCGCTCCTCGGCCAAGCCCTGGCTGAAGTCGATAGCTGTCCCGACGCTGGCAGTCAATCCGAAAAACGATCCCTTCCTGCCCGCCCGCCATCTGCCGACAGCCGCCGAAGTCAGCCCTTTTGTCGGTCTCGAGCAGCCCGAAAGCGGCGGACATGTGGGATTTGTCACAGGTAGCTTTCCGGGAAGGCTAGACTGGCTGCCGCAAAGGCTCTTACACTTCTTCTCTTTACAGACGTCATAAAGCCCAACATGAGCCAACTTCCTGCTGAAATCTTCAAGGCCTACGACATTCGGGGCATCGTCAACAA
The DNA here is from genome assembly GCA_903930395.1 of uncultured beta proteobacterium. Lineage (GTDB taxonomy): Bacteria > Pseudomonadota > Gammaproteobacteria > Burkholderiales > Rhodocyclaceae > Azonexus. The sequence goes on along the minus strand of CAIYYE010000001.1, from coordinate 3,100 downwards.
ATCGCTGACCGCCGATGTCGTCCGCCAGATCGGCCATGCGCTGGGCTCGCTGGCTGTCGAGCAGGGCCAGAAGGCCATCGCCGTTGGGCGTGACGGTCGCCTCTCCGGCCCCGAACTGGCCGGCGCGCTGATGGACGGCATCTGCGCCGCCGGCGTAGACGCTATCGACGTCGGTTGTGTGCCGACCCCGGTCACCTATTTCGCTGCCTACGAACTGGGCTGCCACTCCTGCGTCTCGGTCACCGGCAGCCACAACCCGCCCGACTACAACGGCTTGAAGATGGTGATCGGCGGCAACACCCTGGCCCTCGACGCCATCCAGGACCTGAAAAAACGCATCGAAGCCGGCAATCTCAAGCACGGCAAGGGCCAACGCCGCAGCGCCGACGTCCTCGCCGCCTATGTCGACAAGATCGTCGGTGACGTCAAGCTGTCCCGCCCGATGAAAATTGTCATGGACTGCGGCAACGGCGTGGCCGGCGCCATCGCCCCGGAACTCTTCAAGCGCCTCGGCTGCGAGATCGTGCCGCTGTTCTGCGAAGTCGACGGCAATTTCCCGAATCACCATCCGGACCCCTCCAAGCCGGAAAACCTGGCTGACGTGATCAAGGCACTAAAGGACACCGACGCCGAAATCGGCATTGCCTTCGACGGCGACGGTGACCGTCTCGGCGTCGTCACCAAGGACGGCGAAATCATTTTCCCCGACCGCCAGCTCATGCTCTTCGCCGCCGACGTGCTGTCGCGCGTGCCGGGCGGCACGGTGATCTACGACGTCAAATGCACGCGCCTGCTCGCTCCGTGGATCAAGCAGCACGGTGGCGTGCCGCTGATGTGGAATACCGGCCACGCCCTGGTCAAGGCCAAGCTGCGTGAAACCGGCGCCCCGCTGGCCGGTGAAATGTCCGGTCACACCTTCTTCAAGGAACGCTGGTACGGCTTCGACGACGGTCTCTACACTGGCGCCCGCCTGCTCGAAATTCTGAGCAAGGCAGCCAATGCCAATCCGGTTCTGAAAAACCTGCCGAACTCTCCCTCGACGCCCGAACTCAATATCAAGATGGCCGAGGGCGAACCCTTCACCTTGATCGACAAACTCAAGGCAAATGGCAAATTCACCGAAGCCAACGAAATTATCACAATTGACGGCGTGCGCGTAGAATACGAGGATGGCTTCGGACTCGCCCGCCCCTCGAACACGACCCCCGTGGTGGTCCTGCGTTTCGAAGCCGATAACGCCGTTGCGCTGGAACGCATCCAGGCCGATTTCCGCAAGGCCTTGAATGCAGTCTGGCCGGGAATTCAACTACCGTTTTAAGGAAGAACGTGAGCGAAAACGCCGCTGAACAGCTATTTCTCGGGCGCCAGCCAATTCTCGACCGCGACCAGAAGCTTTTCGCTTACGAACTGCTTTTCCGCGACGGCAGCCGCAACTTTGCCGAAGTCGGTTGCGGTGTGCAGGCCACCGCCACAGTCATCGCCAATGCCTTCACCGAACTCGGCGTCGAGGCAGCGCTGGGCAATTGTCGTGGCTTCATCAATGTCGATGAGGCTTTCCTGTTCAGCGACATGCTGGAATTGCTGCCGCGTCACGCCGTCGTTCTCGAAATTCTCGAAACCGTCCCGCCGACACCGGCCGTCATCGAGCGCTGCATTGCGCTGAAGGCAGCCGGCTTCACGCTGGCCCTTGACGATGTCATCCAGCTCGCGCCGGAATATGCCGAGTTGCTCGCCCTCGTCGAAATCGTCAAGGTCGATATCCAGCCACTATCGCGCGTCCAGCTCATGCAACTGGTCATGAAGCTGAAGCCGATGGGCAAGATCCTGCTGGCTGAAAAAGTCGACTCGCGCGAGCAGATGGAACAATGCCTCAAACTCGGCTTCACCCTCTTCCAGGGCTATTACTTCGCCAAACCGACCATCATTTCCGGCAAGAAGGTCGACCATTCGCAGATGTCGCTCATGAAACTCATGGGCCTGCTGCTCGGCGACGCCGACACCTCGGAACTTGAAGCGGCACTCAAGACCGAACCCGGCCTGACCATCAATCTGCTGCGCATGACCAATTCGGTCGGCTCAGGCGGTGAAAAAATCACATCTCTCGGGCATGCCATTACCGTCCTTGGCCGCCGCCAGTTGCAACGCTGGCTGCAATTGCTGGTCTTCGCCGCCGGCCCGCAGAGCAGCGCCTGCAATCCGCTGTTGCTGCTGGCTGCCACGCGGGGCCGTCTGATGGAGGTCATGGCCGGCGAATTGCGGCCCGGTGACATCGCTTTTGCCGATCAGGCCTTCATGGCCGGCATCATGTCCCTGATGCCGGCGCTGGTGAATCTGCCAATCGCCGACGTCGTTGCTCCGCTCGGCCTGACAGCCAGTGTGCGCGATGCCCTGTGCGCCGGCAGTGGTCCGCTCGGCAGCCTGCTGCGGGTCGCCGAAGGCAGCGAAAGCGGGGAACTTGCAACGCTGGCCGAGGCGCTGGCCGAACTGCCGGGACTCAGCCCGAAAGCCCTCAACAAGGCCCAGACACAGGCCCTGCAATGGGCCAATTGCATCGGTCAGGGCTAGTTACAAAATAGCGACAGCACCTGCACAATGCAGGCAAGGCTGATCGATACAATCGCCCTATTTTCCCTACGCGAGAAAACCATGGACAGCACCCGGCAGAACCCGCAATTTCGACAATCCTCCCCGCCCGGCCCTATCGCCAGGCTGGTCGCCTTTGTCCTGAGCGCTGCCTTGCTGGTCCTTGGCTTCATGTTCTCGCTAGTCGCCCTGGCGGTCGTTGCCGTCCTCGGCGTCGTCCTCGGGGGCTGGCTGTGGTGGAAAACGCGCACCCTGCGCAAGCAGATGCAGCAAATGCGCGAAGCTCAACCCGTGAGCAAGGACGGCCCCATGCCCCGCGACCAGGTCATCGAAGGCGAATTCATTCGCGAAGTAGCGCCCGATCAGCGCCTGCGCTGATCAGCGCAACTTGGGGTTGAGCGAGCCGCGGTTGTAATCCTTGTCGCCGGGCATGATGATCCGGCCGATGCCGAAAACACTGCCCTGAGCCTCCACCGGGCGCAGCTTGTTTTCCGGATATTCAGCCGCCAGCTTCTGT